>JBJEQD010000001.1:0-3590 GCA_051881575.1 Acutalibacteraceae bacterium
TTTCTCTACTTCTTATTCGTTATCCACTCCTTTGTTCAGTTTTCAGGGTGTATTTAAACAGTAAAAATTAACCGTCTCAGCAGAGACGGTTTTTTATTTATTCCATTTTATTGTAGGTGGTTATGATAAACAGATATGTTGCATTTTTTAGAGGAGTTAATGTCAGCGGGAAAAACAAGGTTGCAATGTCTGAATTAAAAAATCAAATGTCAGAACTCGGATTTTCTGATGTTGCAACTTATCTTAACAGCGGAAATGTAATATTTTCGTGTGAGAATACTGACGAAATTCTTATTTCCGATAAGATTAGGTCGATGATTTCGTCAGTTTTCGGAATTGATATTCCTGTTTTTGTTATTTTGCAGTCTGAATTAACCGATATTTTATCACATTCGCCTGATTGGTGGGGCGATGATAACAAGGAGATTTACGATAATCTGATTTTTATTATTCCTCCTGCAACTTATAACGACATATATGAGTCAATCGGCGAACCGAAAGACTGCTTGGAAAAGATTGAATCATATAAGAATGTGATTTTCTGGTCTTTTTCACGAAAGGATTATCAAAAAACAAATTGGTGGTCAAAAACTGCCGCTCCGGGGATTGGCGAAAAGCTAACGATAAGGACTGCCAATACTTTGAGAAAAATTTCTACAATGTAATAATGAAGCGACAGTTTTATCAAATTTTGAAATTGTCCATTTCATATTGAAACGTTTTCAGAAATAAATCAACATGATATCCGTCGGTCGTTGCGTGATGGCATGTCAGAGACAGCGGCATAATTTTTCTGTTTTCGGCGTTCAGATATATTTTTCCTGCCTCAATTGACGGAAAAAAGTATGGCTTGTTGTCATGGGTATGAACCGCAAAATGCTTAAATGATATCCACGGAACGCAGGAAACCGTGTAGGCGTTTGGGGGTGGAGTTTGCGGCTGACATAATACGCCGTGGTTTTTTCCGTATTGTTCTTGATTTGAGCAGTAATTATGATAAAACACATTATAATCATCGTCATACTCTGTCCACATAAGCGAAAAAGTTTTATCGTCGTCATGGAAGCTTGCATAAAGCGGGGTCAGTTTCTCGTAGTATCCTAAAGTTTCGCCTTGATATGCAATTTTGAACTCTTGCTGTCGGTTAAGACATTTTGTAACTAACCATAAATATGTCGGAAAAAATTTCTTCTGCGCTGTTTTCAGCGTCTTATGCAATTCCGTAACATCAACTTCAACCGTTAGTGAATAGCTCGTTGGCGCCATTTTTGAAAAATAGTAAAACATCTGACCTCTCGGCCATGTTTTAATGTCAATCGGTGTGAATTTCATTTTGTTATCCTCCTTTTTTTCAATATACCATTGAAATTCAACACAGTCAACCAACGCAAAGTAGACTTTATAGCATGTAAAAAACACCTGTTGCTTTTTATGGTAACGGGTTTTTGAGATTTTGAAAAGCATTAATATTGAAAAAATTTTGATTATATGTTACCATAAATGCAACAACTATATTGAATGTGGGTGAGTTCAAATGATAGATTCAAGATGCGGACTTCATTGCATCGGCTGTGAGTATAAAGAAACAAACGGCTGCGGCGGCTGTATTGAAACAAACGGGCATCCTTTTCACGGAGAATGCCCCGTGGCAATCTGCTGTCAAAACAGAGGCTTTGTTCATTGCGGCGAATGCCCTGAGCTTCCGTGCGATTTATTAACGGAGTATTCCTGCGACCCTGAACACGGAGATACTCCAAAGGGCGCAAGAATCGAGCAATGCAGGCTTTGGAGAGCAAATGCCGATTAATCTGATTGCCTCAACCGCCGAATCAAGTGTAAAAGGTGCGAACCGCTTTGGCTCGCACCTCTTTTTTTACGGGTTTATTCTCTTAACATCTCTCGGGAACAGCGTTGCTTTTCTGATATTTTCAAACCCTAAAAGCTGAGCCGTCAGCCTTTCAAGACCTATTCCCATTCCTCCGTGCGGCGGCAAGCCGTATTTATGAGCCGTCAGATAGCTTGAAAAATCATCAGGATTCATTCCCCGAATTTTCATTTTTTCTGTCTGCTGTTCATATTCGTTTATTCTTTTGCCGCCCGTCGTTATCTCCAATCCTCTGAAAATCAAGTCAAAGCTTTCCGTAACGCTCGGATTATTCGGGCAGTCCATTGTGTAAAACGGCCGTTTTTTCGACTTGTATTCCGTAACAAAAACAAAATCGCTTCCCGTTTCTTTGCTTATAATTCTGCTGAGCAGCTTTTCTTCCTCGGGGTCAAAATCGTTTTCATCGGTAATCGGCCTTGAAAAGGTTTTTGATACAAGCTCTTTTGCGCCGGAAAAATCAATAACGGGGATTTCCGATATTTCGGGCACTTTTGCTTTTAAAAGTGAAAGTTCATATTCACAGCTGACTTTTATTGCTTCAAAAACACTTTTGAGCATTGCCGCTTCAAGGCTCATAAGCTCCTCGAAGCTTTCGATAAATCCCATTTCAATGTCAACGCTTGTGTATTCATTGATATGCCGTGAAGTGTCGTGCTTTTCGGCACGGAAAACGGGCGCAATTTCATAAACTCTTTCAAAAACTCCGACCATGATTTGCTTATAAAACTGCGGGCTTTGAGCGAGAAAAGCCTCTTTGCCGAAATAGTCAAGCCTGAATACATTTGCTCCGCCCTCTGCACAGCCCGAAACAAGCTTCGGGGTGTGAATTTCGGTAAAACGGTTTTCGTCTAAAAATTGGCGTATTGCTTTGCAGATTTCCGCCTGAATCTTAAAAATAGCCGTTTCTTTTTCGTTGCGCAGGGTAATCGGGCGATAGTCAAGAACGGTATCGGGCGATGCTGCCAATTCCTTGTTGTTAATAACGATAGGCAGCTCAAAATTGCATTTTGAAAGCATTTTATAAGATAAAATTCTTAATTCACCGCCGCTTTTGCTCCTTTTATCCGAAACGATTTCTCCGCTAAATTCAACGGAATCGTTTTCTCCGATTTCCGAGAGCGAAAAATCAGACCAATCTGGGGAATAAACGCATTGAATAATCTTTCCTTTTGATTTGAGCAGAACAAATGCAAAGCCCGACATTTTTCTGATTTTCCAGATGATTCCGTGAACTTTTATTTCTTCTCCGATATACTTTGAAAGCTCGTCGGCTTCAATATAATTTGATTTGATTTCAGTATTAACAGTTTTCATTTATTTTCCTCCGTTGCATTATTAATTGTAACTGCAACGGAAATCGGCTTCGGAATAATCTGTATTCCGCATATTAACACAACCTTTCAAAATAAAAAAGCATCGGCTCTGTTGAACCGATGCAAAAATATAAAATAAACATTTATTTTCGCACGGGCACAACACTTTAAGCGCTTGCACCCGTGACAAAAAGTCAAGGTCAAGCGCTATCTATCGTCGTCCTTATTGAGAATAAATGTTAAAGCCATAATAATCCCTTTCGATTTTTTTTATTAATCTATCATACCGCTTTCAAAATGTCAAGCCGAATTATAAAACTTTTTCCAAAAATCCTTAAATGTATGTGCTAAAATGATGTGACCCAAAAAAAGAAGAGAAGTAACTTCAAAAT
>JBJEQD010000002.1:0-16093 GCA_051881575.1 Acutalibacteraceae bacterium
TCGATTAAGACCAAATCTGCACACGATAAACTGCAAAGCATCAAAAATGCTTGGAGTAAAGATGAGATTTGTTGTCTTGAGATGGCAGCCTTGCTGACGCAAGGCAACATCGAAAGCGACAAATATCGCTTTAATACTGCATTTTTGACGGGTTCGGTTTATCGCCGTTACCCTAAGGTAATATTATACAGATATTTTCGGAGGCGTGTTATGGATAAGAAATACATTATTTCATTCAAATCCGGCAGCAACACCGTTGTTACAAACGAAAAGGAAAACGATTTCTTTTCTCTTGATATTGTTGATAACGAAAGCCGTTTTTCCGTTGTTCTCAAACCGAAAAAGCCGTTTGAGCTTGTTGATTTTTATGTTGAATTTCCTTACGAATTCAAGAAAGGCGACAGTTTCTTTGCGGGCGGCTATCAGTCATGGTCAACCACAAGGGAATATAAAGCCTACGAAATTCAAAAGGGCATAACAAAGCTTGCGGGAATAACCAAGCTGACAAAAGACCTTGCAATGCTCGCAAGCGACGAAAGAATAGTTAAATACACTCAAAAGCCCGGCGAATTCCACAGCCATTGCTACACCTACATCAAAAACGGCGGCAGAGTTAAGTTCTGGGGTTCGCTGAGCGAAAAAACGGGATTCACATATTTCAAAGTCAGGATGAACGAGAATTATTTTTCAATTCACAAGGACGCTTTGGGCAAGCTTGTTGAAGAACCCTGGCAGGTTTTCGATATAGTTTATTATGAGGGCGGCTATGATGAAGTTTTTGACAAATATTTTTCGCTCACTCCAATGCCCGAAGCAAGAAACCGCTGCATGAGCGGCTACACATCATGGTATAACTATTTTCAGAAAATCGATGAGGGAATCATCCTGCGTGACCTGAACGGGCTTGACAGAGCAAAAGACGAGGTTTCAATCTTCCAGATTGATGACGGCTATGAAAGCTTTGTCGGAGACTGGCTTGTTCCCGACCCGAAAAAATTCCCTCACGGAATGAAATACATTGCCGATAAAATCCATGACAAGGGCTACAATGCAGGCATATGGCTCGCTCCGTTCAGCTGTCAGAGGGCTTCGCAGACTGCGAAGCTTCATCCCGACTGGCTTATCAAAGAAAACGGAAAGCCCATGCTCGGCTGTGCGGGCTGGGGCGGAGCTTACACGCTCGATATCTATAATCCCGAGGCAAGAGCATACATCAAGAAATTCTTTGATGTTGTTCTTAACGAATGGGGTTACGACATGGTTAAGCTCGACTTTCTCTACAGCGAATGTATGATTCCGAGAGCAGGAAAATGCAGGGGCGAAATCATGCACGACGCAATGCTTCTGCTCAGAGAATGCGTCGGCGACAAGCTTATTCTCGGCTGCGGCGTTCCCATGGGCTCTGCGCTCGGAATCGTTGACGCCTGCCGCATAAGCTGCGATGTTGACCTTGATTATTGCGGCAAAATATATAACAAGCTGAATGTTTCAAATGAGGTTCCCAGCGCTCAGAATGCAATAACAAATTCCGTTTTCCGCCGTCACCTCAACGGCAGGGCATTCATGAACGACCCCGATGTTTTCTTCCTGAGAAACGACAATCTCAAATTCACCGATGAGCAGAAAGTGCTACTTGCCGAAATAAATAATCTTTGCGGCAATGTGCTTTTTGTTTCGGATAACGCAGGCGCATATGACGAAATACAGACCGAAAGGCTGAAAAAATATCTCAGAAAGACCGACAAAAAGATTCTTGACGCCGAATATCTTGACAAAGATGTTATCAGAATCAAGACTGAGCAGGACGGCGTTCCCGCAAGCTTTGTTTTCAACCTCAAAAAAGGCATTATAATGAGTTAAACAAGAGTGTATTCACCTCCCCTGCTCTTTATTTTGTAAGATTATATGACAACAGCCACTTGATTTATGGTTTTATTTTAACATCTACGGGAGCCATTGCGGCGCCCATGTTATTGGCGTCCTTGATGCCGTAATCCTGAATTCTGCCGATAATGATTTTCTCTATTCTTGCTTTTGCCTCGTTTTTGGTTACAACTGCGGCGCTTGCGGCGGTTGCAGTCCATTGAGCGGTCGGGGTTCGCTGACCGCCGTATTCAAGAGGCATTCTGAACTGCTTTTCGGCAGAGCAGAAATGAGATGAGGTTGACGCAATCGCCGTTTCGGCAATTCTGCTGTCAACGCATGCCGCCGCAGCCGCAAGAGACAGCGCCATGGTTGAGCATGCGCCGTACATTCCCGCAAACGGGATTCCAAGCTCTCTTATGCCGAAGGTTGAGCCGATACATTGATTGAGCAGGTCTCCGGCAAAAATGACATCTGCATCCTGCGGAGAAATCCCCGCTTTTGAGATTGCTCTTGAAACTGCGTCACGGTGCATAACGCTCTCCGCCTTTTCCCATGTCTTTTCTCCTGCTGTTCCGTCCTCATATATATAGTCAAAACCCGATCCGAGCGGCCCCTCGCCCTCTTTTTTGCCGACCACGGCGGCATAACCCGATATTCCGGGCGCAGACGGCAAAACCAAAGTGTATCTCCCCTGCCTGACAGGCATATCATCACCTCAAATAAATACTTTTGAAAGTATTATTTGCATTGATTCGGTTAATATACCGCTTTGCTAAACAGTTAAAAATGAGACATTTTATCAATCTTTAGTATAAAATATTGATAGTATACTTATAATAATTGTTGACAAATATTGATTTTTTAGCTATAATTTTAGCAAAGGAGTGTGATTAGTCAATGTCAATAACCTCAAAAGACAGGATTTTAAAAGTTTTAACCGCCTATAATCCGTGGTGGAAAACCGGTGTGGTTAATCCTAAAATGACTAAATCATATAAAAGATTCGCCTTTCACGAAGCCATGAAAAGACTGAATGAAACCGATATAAGGCGAATTGTTGTTCTGACCGGAACACGCAGAGTCGGCAAAACCACAATTCAATATCAGATGATAGAATCACTGCTGAAATCCGGTGTCGCTCCCCAAAAAATAGTTTTTATCTCTATGGATCATCCCATGCTTAAATTAAGTCAGTTTCAAGATGTTTTGGAGTGCTATCACGAAAATATCTGTGCTGAACAGGATGTTTATTATTTTTTTGATGAAATACAGTATGCACAGGATTGGGACCGTTGGCTTAAAACAATATACGATACACAGCCCGACACCCATGTTGTTGCAACGGGCTCTGCAAGCCCCGCTCTGATGAAAGGCAGCCGTGAAAGCGGAGCCGGGCGATGGTCGGTTATTCAGGTTCCCACATTGTCATTTTACGAATACTGTGAGCTTCTTGAATTGGACTGTCCGAAAATACCGGCTGATTTGAAGGTAACCTCTCTGCTGAAAAAAAGCCAGATTGAACGAACTCAGATTATGATGCAGCTTTCCAAGGTTCAAAACCATTTTATGAGATATCTTCAGGTCGGCGGATTCCCTGAGCTTGCATTGGCAGATAACGATTTGATGTCGCAGCAAATTATGAGGGAGGATGTTGTCGATAAGGTCTTAAAGAGAGATCTCCCGTCGCTCTATAATATTCGAAATGCAACCGAACTTGAAAGAATTTTCTTGTATCTTTGCAATGTTTCTTCTGAAATTGTTTCCGTTGAAGCAATAACAAAAGAACTGAACGGCGTGTCCCGCACAACGGTTGAAAACTATATTCAGTATCTGGAAAGTGCAAATCTGATTTACCAAAGCTGGCCTGTAGATATGGCAGGGAAAAAGGTTCTGAAAGCACGGCCGAAAATCTATATTGCAGATGCCGCCATTCGCAACGCAGTTTTAATGGACGATTCTATTATGACCGATCCGACTGAGATGGGAAAAGTTGTTGAAACTGCCGTATATAAACACATTGCGGCTTTTTATTATCAGTTTGCTACCTCGGTGGGATATTTCCGTGGCGGAAAGAAAAGCAAAGAAATAGATATTGTTGTTGATTATCCCAACATCAAAAATATCCTTATTGAAGTTAAATACCGTGAAGGTGCACCGGTTTCGGATAACGATGCAATCGTTGAACTGTGTGAAGAAGCATCTGCGGCGATAATTGTAACAAAAAATGCGAATGATTTCGGTGTGCATAACACCAAAAGCGGTCGGGAGCTTCTGCGGATACCTGCTTTTGCATTTTTATATCTGCTCGGGAACGCCGAAAAGCACGGATACAGAGGAATTGAATAATCTTGATTTCGGAAAGCTTATTTAACAATTATGCAAAAAGCCGTGCACGGCGCTCTGCCATGCACGGCTTTATATTGTCAAATCAGACTTAAATTTCAAATTCAACCGTTGCGCTTTCGCCTGCCGAGAGCGTGACGGTTTTTGTTTCCTCCGAAAGTCCGCAGGAAAGCGTTAAGGTCTGGTCAATATCGGAAGTTACTCTGACGGTTGCCGTGCCTTTTTCAACATTCCAGCTTAATTCGTCAACCGTTGCCCTTGTTCTTGCTTTGATTCCAGTTATTCTTCCGCTCTCAAAGCCCGATTCGGGCAATGCGGGCAGAATTTCAATTTTTCCCGTATTGGAATAAAGCAGGCTTTCGTTGATTATTCCGAGATAGCCGATTGCAAAATCGGTGCAGTAGCAGCTGTTGCGGTCATAATCGTGGTTCGTCATCAGCGAATCATAATAAATCCAATGATTCATAAGGTTCACAAGTGCATCGGTAACGCTTTCGGAGTCCTTGAGCCTTGCCGCAATCAATGCCCTGTGAATGAGCGCATGGCTTGCTTCGTTCTCGCTTGCTCTGTTCTCAATCGCTTTAATGCAGGCGTTCGCAAGCTCGGGATTATCCTGAGTTTCAAACAGAGGCCAAACGCAATAAAGATGGCTCAGATGGCGGTGAAGATTGTTTTCTTCAAAATCCGAGGTCGCCCATTCTTTAAGCGCCCCCGTTTCATCAAAACGGTATTTCGGAAGCTTGCCGAGCAAATCCTCCCATTTGCTCACATCTGCGTTCGGTTCAACGCTTTTAATAATATTAATGAGCATTTCAAGGTTGCTTCTGCAAGCGGAAATATCAATCGCCGTGTTTGCGGTTGAGGGGCTCGGATAGTTCGACGGATTGTTTTCGGGAGAATAACCGGGCAGAATCGAATATGTTTCGCCCTCGTTAAGCTCCGTTTTGCCCTTTTCATAGCACAGCTTACCGTTCGCATCGGTGTAGTATTCGGGAGTCATAAGCTGCGCCCAATAATTAGCCGATTTCGTGAGCAAAGGCAGAAGTATTTCACTTCGCAGGTCAAGATATCCTTTATTTTCAATAGCTTCTATCTGTTCGCTGTCAAGGTCTTTTTCAGTTAATGAAAGAACGGAACGGAGTGCATTCAAATCAAATTCTCCGTTAAGCGGAATTTTTACATCTCCGTAGCACATCAGGGTCTCATAAAGCGGCTGAAGCATCCAGCTTGCGCCCGCATTCCAATAACGGAACGGATAAGGATAGCAGGTTTCGGTCAGAACCGCCTTGTCGCCGTCGGTATTGACGGGGGCTTGAAGAGCGTCGGTAAAGCCGTGGGTTGCAAGCGCATTTTCCTCCCAATCGGGAACCTGACGGAGAATAAAGCTTGCATAGCCGATATATGCGCTCTCAATATTGCCCGTGTTCATTGAAGATGTCTGAAGATTGACATTCGCATCCATCGTGTATTTACAGCCCCAGCCCGGAGCCCATTCGCCCGTCCACATGCCGCCGAGCCTCGGAGTTGAGTAACCCGCCGAGCAAAGATAGGCATACCTGCCCGAATAATAAGCTCTCTCGGCAAGCTCGGAAACAATATTGCCGTTTCGGTATTGCTTTTCAACAAGCTGTTCGTTTGCGGCGTTGCTTTTGTTATCACAGAGCGAAAAGGTTACGGCGTTATACTGAGGAGCAAAAATCGCCGTGTGAGCGGCAAGCGCCTTTTCATAGCTGAATTTACCGTTTTCCGAATACTTTTCGGCAACCGATTTTGCTTTTTCTTTCAGTGAATCAACAAGCGCATAATTCTCCGCTTTTTCAAATTCTGAGATACTGCCCATGTCGTATGTTCTGTCCGAAACGGCGATAAGATAAACCGAATCGGCGTTTTTGATTTTGATTTGAGGGTTTCCGTCGCCGCAATACTGACTGTCTTTAACGGTTTTGCCGTCCGTCAGCTTCTTTTCTCCTCCCTCGCAGAGAACATATATCACGGTTGCATATCCGCCGTTTTTCAGTTCGCTGTTTTCATAGTCGGGGTAATGAGCCGCAAAAGCGATGTATTCACAATCGCCGCCGACAAGCTTTTTATATTTCAGATCGACCTCGTTGCCGTTGCCGAAATTTGCAAAAGCGGAAATATTATCGATTGAAAGCGTCAGATTGACCTTTCTCCCCTTTGAAGAAGAACCGATTTCGGTTACCGTAACGCCGTCCGCCTGAGAGGTAAATGTCTTTCTCTCCCATGTTCCCTTTATATCTTTATATCTGACCCCGACCTGAGCGGTTTCATAATCGGTATATCGGGCATAAGCCGTTTTCCAAAGCTTGTTTTGCTTTATTCTCAGCTGAGCACCTGGGTGAAAGGCATAAACATCGTCATAGCTTGAATTATCAACAATATCCTTGCCATCGGTTATGCTCTGCTTAACCGTTTCAAGCTCGTCCGAGGTATCGGGGCAGGTTCTTGAATTCTTATTCGGCATAATAAAATGCATGTTCTGATAAATCAGCGTGTCGCTGTAGGGCGAGCCGCTTGTGATAACTCCCTGCATTCCGTTGCCCGAAATCATGCCCTGACGCCATGTCTCGGTATTGTTGCTTTTTTCGCTTAACTCATAATAAAGCTCCGAATAAGAAGCCTTTGAGGTGTCTGAAAAAACATCCTCAACGCCTCCGAAATCACCTGACGGCGTTATAACCGAGCCGATAAGCGAAAAGAAGGTCAGAATTGTGCTGATAATTCGCATTACAGTTCCCATGCTGTTTCCTCCGTAAGGGGCTGATTTATTTCTGAGATATTATTTGTAATTCTTAATAAAACGAGTATAGAATTCAACGGCATTGCCGATTGCGTTCAGGCTGATATTTTCATTTTCGCTGTGAACCGAGGCATACTGACTGTCATCAATATCAATCGGCGCAAAGCGTATAACGCAGTCGCAAACATCGGTCATATGGCGGGAATCCGTTCCTGCGGGCAGAATAAACGGCGCAACCGCAGCGGCGGGGAACACTTCTCCAACCGTCTCTTTAACATATTCAAACGGTGCCTTTGTCATATCCGCAGGCTTATAGTATTCGTTTCCGCTCTCGGCGTCACGAACATCAATGCCGTATTTTTCGGCAAGCTTTCTGAATTCGGCAATATCCCGATTTTGGTCTTTATCATTAACGCATCTGAAAAATGCGGTTGCTTCGCAGAAATCGGTTTGCTTTCCGTCATATTTGCCGCCCTTTATGCCGTTAAATGAACAGGTTGTGCCGAGCATTGAGCCTGCCTGTGCATTGATTTTCGGGATAAGCCTGACAAGCAGAGGCTTAAAGCACCAAAGATTTGAAAAAATGATTTTCATTGCAAAAGGCATATACGGGCAAAGCGCTTCAAACATTGCCTGAACCTCGGGATACATGCGGCGGATGAATATATTCTCGGACTGCACCTTGGCAATGAATTCCGACATTCTTGCAATCGGAGTGTCGGAGCGTGGATTCAGCCCTGCATGAGAGCTGCCCTGTTCGGCACGGCAAACAAGAGTGTGTCTGCCTTTTTCATGCACCGCAAGCATTGCACAGCGGCACTTCATGCCCGCCAAGGGCGGCGAAATAACCGCTCCGCCCTCATCAAGCACAAGCTCAAAGGTTATGCCCTCTTTTTTGAAATATTCAACCGCTTTGGGAATACCGTCGCCGCCAAGCTCCTCGTTGTGAGACGAACCGATA
The DNA here is from genome assembly GCA_051881575.1 of Acutalibacteraceae bacterium. Classification (GTDB taxonomy): domain Bacteria; phylum Bacillota; class Clostridia; order Oscillospirales; family Acutalibacteraceae; genus CAG-177. The sequence goes on from JBJEQD010000002.1 coordinate 7,932, forward strand.
TAGAGATTCGTTGCAGGAATGAAGCCTTTTTCGAGAAGCTCTTCCAATGCCGAAAACTCGGCGAAAAGCGGAGTTTTTGTGTCAACGGTTCCTCTGCCCCAAAGCTTATCGCCGACAATCTTGCCTTCAAACGGAGGTTCCTGCCACTCTCCCTGCGCCTTAACAACATCGTGATGCGACATCACCATTACATTGCGGCTCTTATCTCTGCCTTCAATTTTATATATCCAACAGTCGTCGCTGAATATTTTCAAATCGGCTTTTTCATGGACGAGCGGAAACAGCCTTTTCACCGTTTCACGAAGCTTTGAAAATTCCGTATCGTCAAAGCTGTCCGGAACAGAAACGGTTTTGCATTGAATCATTTCGGAAAGCCGTTCGGCATAACGCCTCTGCTCCTCCTCTGTCTTATGGCTCACGGGAGCCGTCAGCTTTCGTGCCTTGGCGTTCATTCGGGCTGTGTTGATAAGCAGCACGCAGATGAACAATACCAGAACTGCAATTATAATATATAAAGCAATCATTTTATATTATCCTTTTCCCGTTCTTCTCTGATGAACGACAGAACTTCTTTTTCTTTATAAAGTGCAAACACAATAACGGCTGCAAGGCAGATGAAGCCTCCGACAACTGCGGTCAGCTTCAGCCCGAGGCGGCCGATATTTTCTCCTGCGGCTGCTCCGATAACCGTCAGCGACGGCACAATCATAATCGCAAGAGAGGTTCCGATTTTTGTTATAAAGCTTCTTGCCGCACCGAAAACGCCCTCACGGTTAACGCCGTTCTTCAAAGTGTCGTGCTGAATAATATCAGCCATCATTGAGCCGGGCAGAATGTTGAGAACCGCAAACGGATATGAAACGAAAACGGCAAGGCCGAGAGCTTTCGGCATTGCGGGAACAGGCCACTCTGCGCCGAAATAAATGATAAATTCCGCTGCCGTAAATACTGCACAGGCAGAAACCATCAGCGGCTTTTTGCCGTATTTCTTGGCAAGCTTGTTAACAACGGGATAGAGCAGAAGCGAGCCTGCAATTGAGGTTGCGAGAATGATAACCGAATCAGTCTCTTTCAGCCCGAGAAGGCTTGTTACATAATACATAATGCACGATTGGAAAAACGCCATTGAAGTGCCTTCAAGAAGCTGACCGAGAGTTACAAGGCGAAAATACTTATTGCCGAATGCGTGTTTGAGCGACGCCCAGAGAGACACCGTCGGACGAACCGAAGTAACATAATCGGTTTCTTTTATAGTGAATGCGGGTATCAGCAAAAGGGCAATGCCGATAAGAGTGAATATCGCAAACACGGATCTCCATGCGGTCAAAGGCGTTTGACCCGCATTTTTGAACATATTTACAAACACGGGCGTAACATAGCCGAGCGCACTGCCCGTTACGAAAAACAACGAATTGAATGTATAAGCGTTAACAAGCTTTCCTTGGTCTGCAATCATTTCGGGCAGGAGCGCATTGTGCGGAATCATATACAGAGTATAGAATATATAATAAGCCCAGATAAAGACGGCAATCCAGATGTTGTTAACAATTCCCGGCGTGCTTTGCGGCGCACAGAAGATGAGCAAAGCCGTCAAGCCGAACGGAACGGCATAACGCTTCATAAAAGGTATTCGGCGTCCGTTTTTGTTTTTTGATTTGTCGGATATCCCCGCAACGAGCGGATCCGTTACTGCGTCAAGGATATGGCCGACAGCCTTGATGATGCCGATAACCGTAAAAATCCCGAGAAAAACGATTCCCTGAGTAATAAGCGTAGGAATACCCGATTCCTTTGAAGGCTGATAAAAATACAGCAGATAGTTGTTAATCATCGTTGTGAACAGTCCGACGGCAAACTGCGGCAGGCAGTAGGCGACAACCGTTCCCGTGGTAACCTGTTTCTTCATTTTCTTCTCCGTCCCAAATTATTTTTTGTGGTAGCGCAGAGCGCAGATTTCGTCACCCTTGGCAATGCATTTGGGCAAATCCAATTCAGCGCCGTAGCATTCTCCGATTCCGTGGTCGCCGCACATCGCAATGTCGCAAAGAACGGCAATCTGCTCATCGGTGCAGCCCATTTTCTGCCAGCCCTTGACGAGCGGACAGTAGTGAAAATCCAGCGAAAGCTTATCATCGGTGGATTCTATCACTTTCATTTCAAACATCCACTGGGCAGGCTTTGTGAACAAGGTCTTTTTCAGCCCTTTAAGGCTGTCGGTTCCTCCTTTTTTAACAAGGTCGGCGCCCTGAAAAAGTCCGCAGCGGCGAATCGCCGCCGAGCCGAATTCCTCGGGCGAGAGTCCACGCTTCTGAGCTTCATCGGTTAAAAGATAAAGCCATTGCGCTCTCTGTTCAAGCTGACCTCTGACCGCCTGAATAACCGAAAGGGTTATTTTAGGCTCATTTTTAATTTTTGACATAATTTCAACTCCGATTTCTCTCTGACGGCTCGGCTTTTCCCGAAACCGTCGCTTTTTGTCGAAACCCATTATACGCTCAATATCTTCATGGGTCAAGCCTTTTTGCCATATTGTTCACGAGCACGGAGCTTTTGGGATTCATGAGCACGGAGCAATCGGAAAAACAGTTGACAAATTATTCTTATACTGTTACAATAAGTAAAAATTACCGAAAGGCAGGTGGACAAAATGACAAGAAAGAACATTCAGATGAAATCGAGAGCCGTTTTGTCCGTTGCCGTATAGCTTTTTCATTCGGAATAAAATGCCGTCTCTGATTTTATCTGTCAGAGACGGTTTTTTATTTTCAGAAGAAAGAGGTAATCGAATGAAGGATTTACGGTTTGAAAAGCTCCAAAACTCACAAGAGCATTCCGACAATTTCATGTCGCTTATTCTGCCCTACTGCAAGGAGCTTGACAGAAATGCAGGCAGGCAAACACCCGAAGAAACGCTTATCGGGTTTGCACAAAGCATACTGAATATGGCGAGCGATAAAGACCGCTTTATTGAGCTTTGTTATGCCGGAAACGAGTTAACAGGCTTTATTTACGGCAAGATTGACAGGAAAAATCACAGAGGTTATGTCAGACCCGGTTGGGGCTATGTTATGGAATTCTATGTCAAGCCCGAATACAGGCGAAAAGGATTCGGAACGGCAATGTATAAACGGCTTGAAACACTTTTTATTTCAAAAGGCGTAAAAAATATCTGGCTGACTGCCGACCCGGTTACGGGCGAGCCGTTCTGGAGCGCCATGGGATTTCAAAACAGCGGAGAAAAATCTCCCGAGAACAAATTATTCATTTTTAAAAAATCAATTAACGGAGAGGTCTGAAATGCTTTCATTATCCGAATACCTGAATAACCCATGCGGAACATTATCCGTTCCGTATTGGAAAGCAAATAATATAACAATCCCGCCCGAAATGAAGATACTGCACGACAGAGATTTTTCCGACGATTTGCTGTCCGAATATACCGATGAAAAGTATTTTCGGCTGTATCACGATTTAAAAAATAAACCGAGAGTTGAGCTTGATTCTTTTGAAATAACTACGGCAAAACGCAAAGATATAAAAGCAATCGTTTCGATTATCAACGAATCTTATTTTGATATTAATGTCGGCAAAGACCTCATAAAAAGCTATACCAAAACTCCCGTTTACCGTTCGGATTTATGGATAATGGTTAAAGAAAAAGCAACCGGCAAATATGTCGGCTGCGGATTGGCTGATTATGACGAAGAAGCAAAAGAACTGATTTTGGAATGGATTCAGGTTTTGCCCGAATACCGTGGCAAGAAAATCGGTCAGGCAATGGTTGCGGAACTGCTTTTCAGAATGAAAGGCATTGCAGATTTTGCAACCGTTTCGGGCAAGGTTGATAACCCGACAAATCCCGAAGCATTATACAGAAAATGCGGATTTGTCGGCGATGATGTTTGGCATATTTTACATAAGAAATGAGGCTCTACAATGAAATACAAAGCAATATTCTTTGACCGTGACGGTACGCTGACATATTTTACCGCTGAAAAAGAGACTTGGCGTAACGAGCAGATCAGCAGTTGAGCGGCAAGCCTTTTGAACTTGATTACGACAAAATGATGGCGCTGTTTCACCTTGCAAGCGAAGGCAGAAAGCCTTGGTACAAAACGCTTGATGATGAGCGTAAATTTTTCAGAAGATATTATTATCACCTGCTTATCGGTGAGGGCGTAACAGAAAATGTTGAAGAAAAAGCGGATTGTCTTTTAAATGAGCTTTGGTGCAACGGTGACAGAGCTCTATTTCCCGAAACGGTAGAGGTGCTTGAATATTTCAAAAATCAAGGTTACAAAATGGGAGTGATCAGTGATACTTCGCCATCGCTTGAATTTACGTTGCAACAGCTTGGTATAGCAAAATATTTCACTTCATTTACCGCAAGCGCCTTGGTTGGTGCAGGCAAACCAAGTCCGATTATTTTCAATGCCGCACTTCAGGCACAGGGAGTTACCGCCGAAGAAAGCATCTTTGTTGACGACTGCAAAGAAGAAGCCGATGGTGCAAGAGAACAAGGCTTTACAGCCTTTTACCTTGACCGCAGCGGTGAAAGCAATGGCGAATGGATTATACATAATCTAAAACAGTTGATTGATTTTGTTGAGGGATAACGAATGCAAAATAACAGTTTAAATTGGACATTTGATATGGTTGCAGACACTTATGAAAAACTGCGGCCGGGATATGTTGATGAATTATATCAAACTATTTTTGAATACATACCCGTCACCGGTGCAAGCAATGTCGTTGAAGTAGGAATCGGCGGCGGACAAGCCACATTGCCTATTCTTAAAACGGGATGTAAGCTTACCGCTGTTGATTACGGCGAAAACTTCTGTGAGCTTTGCCGTGAAAAATTCAAAGAGTTTCCTGATTTTTCAGCGGTTTCGGGAAAATTTGAAGATATTGATTTTAATAATAACAAATATGATTTAATCTATTCCGCTTCGGCATTTCATTGGATACCCGAAGAAATCGGTTATAAAAAGGTTTATGATATGCTCAAAGTCGGCGGTGTGTTTGCCCGATTTGCAAATCATCCGTACCGTGACAAGGGCAATCCTGCTCTGTCAAAAGAAATAGATGAGATTTATGCAGAATATTATTACAAATACCACAACAAAGAGCGTGAAAAGTTGGTCGAATACTGCGAAGAACAAGCACGCAGTCGAGCCATGATTGCAGAAAAATACGGCTTTTTGGATATTCGGTATAAATTATTTCACAGAACACGAACATTCTCTGCAAAAGAGTATACAAAACTGCTCGGAACATACTCAGACCATATCGCCATTGAAGAAAAAATCCGTTTGAAATTTTTCTCTGAAATTGAAGAAGCAATTATCAGACACGGCGGAGAAATTACAATTTACGATACAATAGATTTACAGTTGGCAAGAAAGTGCAGGCAATGATGTCCGGCATATTCTGCATAAGAAATGAGGGAAAAATATGATATTTGAAGAAAAGAAAATCACATTAAAGAACGGCATAACCGCAGTGTTAAAAACTCCGGAAATTGAAGACGCTGAAATGATGCTGAACAGCATTAAAACTTCAAGCGGACAAACAAAGTTTCTTTCCCGTTACATGGAAGATTGGGACGGCGTTACGGTTGAAAGCGAAGAAAAATGGATTTGCAACTCCCGTGAATCCGACAGTACATTGGTTTTGGCATGCTACATAGACGGAAAAATCGTCGGGAACAGCGATATCAATTTTCTTAACGGCAGTAAAACATATCACAGAGCCGTAGTCGGTATTGCAATCATTGAGGAATATTGGAACATGGGAATAGGCTCAGCGATGTTTGAAGAACTCATAAAGGCGGCAAGAGAACACAAAGGAACAGAGCTTGTTGAACTTGAATTTCTTGAAGGCAATGAACGGGCACAAGCCCTCTATGAAAAATTCGGCTTCAAAACCGTATCGGTAAAACCCAAGGCTTGCAAGCTGAAAGACGGCACTTATCAGGATTTATTTTATATGCAGAAGTATTTATAAAAAGGAGTCTATTATGAGCAACCAAAACATATTTGACAACGAGATATTTTTTAACGGCTACAAGGCTTTGCGTGATAACGAAATCAACTATAACGATTTGCTTGAACAGCCTGCCATGGCAAGGCTTCTGCCCGATCTGAACGGCAAATCCGTTCTTGACCTGGGCTGCGGCTATGGCCATAACTGCGTTGATTTTGTGAATCACGGCGCACGGCGGGTTGTGGGAATCGATATTTCCGAAAAGATGCTTTCGGTTGCAAAATCGGAATCGGCAAGCCCCGAAATTGAATATCTCAACATGAGCATGACGGACATTTCAAGTCTCAACGAGAAATTCGACCTGATTTACAGCTCTCTAGCGTTCCATTATGTTGAAAATTTTGAAGCTTTCGCAAGGGATATGTTTTCAATTCTGAATGACGGCGGCAGACTGCTGTTTTCGCAGGAGCATCCGTTAACTACCGCAACGGTTGACGGCGAGGGTCATTTTAACAAGGATGAAAACGGCAACAGAGTTTCCTACACTTTTTCAAATTATAACGAGCCGGGCGAGCGTAAGGTTCATTGGTATGTTGACGGCGTTGTTAAATATCACCGCACATTTTCGGGCATTATCAACGCTCTTGCAAAGGCGGGATTCATAATTGAGGAAGTCTGCGAGCCGCTGCCCGAGCCTTGGGCTGTTCAAAAGTCACCGAAAATAGTTGATGAATACATAAAGCCTTGTTTTCTGATTGTCAAGGCAAGAAAGAGTGGCGAAAATGCAATATAACAAGCGAATTGATAACGGCAACGGCTTTGATTGGGGAAAAGCCTCTGCCGACTATGCGAAATACAGAGACATATATCCGCCCGAGTTCTATCGGTCAATAATCGATCTTGGCTGTTGCAAAAGCGGTCAAAAGGTGCTCGATATCGGCACGGGAACGGGCGTTATTCCCCGAAACATGTATAAATACGGCGCTGAGTTTATCGGCACGGATATTTCCGAAAATCAAATAAAATTTGCAAAGGAACTCAGCAAAGGCATGACTATTGAATATTTGGTTTCATCGGCAGAGGAGCTTGATTTTCCCGACGAATCGTTTGATGCTGTCACCGCCTGCCAATGCTTCATGTATTTTGACAAGCAGGTGATAATCCCGAAAATTCACGGATTTCTCAAGCCAAACGGACATTTTCTGATTCTGTTCATGGCATGGCTTCCGTTTGAAAGCGAGATAGCAAAAGCAAGCGAGGATTTGGTTTTGAAATTCAATCCGTCATGGACAGGCGGAGGAATGACACGGTATGAGCTTAACACTCCGTCTTGGCTCATGGACTTATTTGAGGTTGCAAATAAAATCACCTATGAGGTTGATATTCCGTTCACAAGGGAGAGCTGGAACGGCAGAATGAAGGCTTGCAGAGGCGTTGACGCTTCATTGCCGAAAGAAAAAATATCTGAATTTGAAGCTGAACATATGAAGCTTTTGTCGGCGTTCCCCGAAAGCTTCACAATACCACATTGGGTTTCAATTCTTGATTTGAAGAAAATAGGTTAATTCAAAGGAGAAGACGGGTCGCCCGTTTTTCGCAAATTAAAGATAGGCTCCACCTATAACCGATTGTAATTGCTTCGCAAAAGCTGATTTTTGAGTGAATAGTGAAGAAGTAAAAGGTAATAGGTTCAAGGTAGGGCGGGGGCTTGCTCCCGCCGTTTGTTTGAAACACCGAATCTGTTGAAAAATAACGATTTTTCGTAGGAAACGCCGTCCTCGGCGTTCCGAGAAAACATTATTATAACGGCTCGGTTTTTATGCGGGACGGATGACCCGTCCCCTACGGTTGCCGACTGAAAGCGAAATAATTCACGAAAAATCCGTTGGGTTCGGCGTCCCCGACGAACCAATTCGCCAAGGGCGAATAATATGCATCTGCACAAAATTCCAAATAACAATGTTTTATTCAATAAAGCCAAAACGGCGGGAGCAAGCCCCCGCCCTACCTTGAATACTGCAAAATCCGTTACATAACAAAAACAAATCGTAGGGACAGCCCTTGCGGCTGTCCGTAAAAACATATTAAAGTCCATCGGAACGCCGAGGACGGCGCAAGAGAAATGAAGAATGAAGTGTGCCTGCGGCACATGAAGTTTTTGCTGTCGCAAAAAT
>JBJEQD010000003.1:0-16018 GCA_051881575.1 Acutalibacteraceae bacterium
GCGCCGAGAACTCATGACCCGGGATTCTCGGATAAGTGGTAAAGGGCTGATTGCCGGTATAGGACGCAACATCCGCGCCGCAGATTCCGCAGTAAAGCACTTTTAACAGCGCTTCACCGTTTTTCGGCACAGGCATCTCTTTTTCTATAACTTTAATTTCACCGGGTTTGGTTATTTGAACGGCTTTCATTTCTTATGCCTCCGTGTTTATGTAATTCTTGTTCCATATAACCGCAGTTTTCAACGGCGCGCCCTTGGAATAGATTTTGGTTTCATATGCGTCAATCGGGTTTTCGCAGAATTCATCCTTATCAATCAGCTCAACAAGACGGTCAAATTTGCTTTCACAAAGCAACTCGATTGCCGTTTCCATGTGCTTCTGAGTAAAATTAATAGACGACAAAATCACCTGATTTTTGAACCCGAACGGCATGGTGTCAAAGGTCACTTTCGGGCCTAACGAAAAGCTGTTGTAAATGCCGTTGCATCCGAGAACATTATGCGCAAAAGCAATGCGATGTTCGGTTTCCGTTCCGCTAGTTCCGACGAAAATGCTTGCCGTACCAAGGATTTTTTCCGTTATTGCCTTTGCGGTTTCCCCTTCGTTCATTTCTCCCGAAGAAAGATAATCACAGGCTAGCTCGTTTTTCACAAACAAAGCCTTTTTACTGTTCTCATCGCTTCGGGCTACAAAAAGAATTTTGGCTCTCGGGTGATTTCGCCTGATTTGGTCGCCGATGAAAAGTCCGGTTGTACCGAGACCGAAAATCACAACACGCTTGAAAGTGCTTTCAACGGCCTTTTCCCGGGCGGTTGATTCATCACATTTCTGTTTGGCAAGCTCTACCCGGAAATTCTGCGCTTCGCCGATGTCGCACATACGCTCATGCTGAAAAACAGCACAGGCGTAAGGGTCAGAGAACACCAGCTTTTTTGCAAGAGAGAGCGGAAGCTGGGTCAACCCCTCATATTTTTTGGGCAGGGGCAAAAGCATGTCAGGATGAAAATATCCCCTGTCGCAAAAAATGCCGTCTGCGCCGTCGCAGCCGTATTCAAAATAGGTCTCGTCCTCTGTGAAACGCGTCGGGTCACAGCTGTCGCCGCCGCGGATCAGAACGATCGCAAAGCGATTTTCCGATGGCACCCAAACCACACCCTCATGACCGTTGATGAGTCTCGTTTCACCCTCGGGGAACTTGGGGCCGAGCAGTCCTTTGCATCCCATGTTCATCAGCTCGTGATCTGTTCCGCAGAAGCCGCAAAAGACCGGAATCGCTTCGAGCCCCGTCTTCTTTTCTTCACCGCGCAGTCTCTGCCGCGGCGGATTAATCAAGTTAATTTCACCGTATTGCAGCGGCGCTTTTTCATCGTTTTGAAAATATGTTGCGAATGTTTTCAAGTTTTGCCCCTCAATTCTTTAAAATGATTGAATTTCAATGTTTATATTATTGTTTTTGTCAAACGTCAAAACTGTTCCGCCAAGCGCTTTCCCCGAGAAATAGCAGTTATACGAGCTTTTGGTCATATAGCAAAGCTTTACGCCCTCGTAATCGGCGACAAAATTATTGTTGTGGTCGTGACCGGCGAAAACATGAGTTCCGCCGTTTTCTTTAAATACCTCAAAGAAGCCATCATTATCTCTTGCTGTACAACTGTCTTCCTGACGCAGTCCGGCTTCAAAGTCGGACGTTAGTTCTTTATATTCCGGCACGGGAACATGCATAAACGCAATATTTTGAACTGCTTTTCCGCTTGTTTTCGCAATACCGGTCACTGCCCATTTGTACCATTCAATCTGATTTTGGTTGATGCCACCGTCGCTGATTTCGCCATCGGTAATTCTGTACTGTCCGTCGTCAAACATAAACAAAGAATAAACTGTATCTCCGTTTCGTGTAAGATTGACAATATAATTGCCCATGCCGTTCATACCCTCGGGGCCGCATTGGAAAAGGCAATTTTCGGCACTTTCATATATTTCGCACAGCTTTGATTTATCGGCTCTGCCCTCGTAGTCGTGATTGCCGAAAATCGGTGCCCACGGGATGTCGAACTGCGCCATAAAATCGCAGAATTGCTTCGTGCAGATATCGTTCCATGCCGTCAGCACCGTATCACCGCCGACTACAATCAAGTCAGGGTTGACATTTCTGATAAGCTTTTTCAATTGAATACGGCTCATACCGTCAAGGATAAAATTGATTCCGAGTAATGCCGCAAATGTTCCATGATTTCGTATATGTATATCGGTAAGGCAAAGAATCTTAAAGTCTCCGCCACCCATTTCAAGACTTTCGGCATAATCGGGAGTATATGTATCCGCAACGCTCCACTCATCACACACGGCAACGCCTTTTTGTTCTTTCAAGGCAATCGAGGCGAAATATCCGTTGCAGGCTGCGACAGTTATCGAAAGAACAAGGAAAATGCTGATGATTATTTTAACGGGTTTCTTGTTGAAAAATGCTTTCATTTCGCTTCCCCCAATGCTTTAAGTTGATAAATAACTGCTGAAAAATCAGTTAAACTATGACCGTTTTTACTTTGCTCGTTTCCCTGATAATTCTGCAAAGGCAACAGTCCGTGTTTCATCAAGACTTCGCCGCTGACCTTTAAGCCTGTTATGTCCACATCATACACAAAATCAGGTGAAAGCCCTAAAAGCTTTAATTTAGGTAGCTGCGAAACAGGAAAAAATAACTTGTGAAAAAGAATAACATACACAGTTTTTTTGTCTGCACTGACAAGTTGCCAAGCAGTAAAGTTATCCTCAAATCCATCAGTCAGCCTGTAAAAGCTGCCGTCTGTAATAAGAGGCCGCATTTGCTTATATTCAGCAATGCAGTTCTTTAAATAAACCAATTCCTCTTTCGGGAGTTTGGTCAGATCATATTGCAAGCCGAGCACACCGAAGGAGGCAATACCGTTTCTTGTTTCCAAAGTGCTTATGCGTTTAGTTTGGTGGTTGGGTACAGCCGAAATATGGTTACACATCGCGCTTATCGGATATCCGTAACTTGTGCCTTCCTGTATTAGCGCACGGGAGAGAACATCGGTATTATCTGACACCCAACCAATCGGCATAAAGCAAAGCATCCCCAAATCAAACCTGGCACCACCGCTGGCGCACAGTTCAAACAGCACATTCGGAAATCGGGCAGTAATTTCAGAAAGAATACGGTAAAGTCCGCAAACATAAGTGTGCTGTACCTCGTAAAGCGGTGTTGCAACAGAAGTAAAATCGGAAAACATTCGGTTAAAATCCCATTTTACATAATCTGCACCGCATATGTTTATCACCGAGCATACTGTTTCAATCAAAAAGTCCTGAACCTCGCTTCTTGACAAATCAAGCACATACTGACTGCGGCCCAAAACTCTCCTGCCCTGTTCCAAACCGAGAGCCCAATCAGGGTGTACCTCAAAAAGCTTACTGTTGCGGCTTATCATTTCGGGTTCCACCCAGATGCCGAGTTTTAACCCCTTTTTGTGCACATAATCCGTCACAGCTCTGACTCCGTTGGGGAATTTGGCTCGATTTTCCTGCCAATCACCCAAAGAAGATGTGTCGTCGTTTCGTTCACCAAACCAACCGTCATCAATCACCAACAGCTCCACGCCGATTTCGGCGGCACGGTCAGCAAGCGCACATAATTTTTCTTCTGATATATCGAAATACATGCTTTCCCAGCTGTTGAGCAAAACGGGTTTCGGTGAAGATGCCCACACTTTCGGCAGAATATGATTTTGCACAAACTTGTGCATATTTTCGGATACGCCGTTATAACCTTTTGGGGAATAGGTCAGCACGCTTTCTGGAGTGAAAAACGATTCGCCCTGCTGCAAACTGAACCGAAATCCGGCGGGGGAAATACCGTTTAAAACACGCACGCCGCCATAGGGCGAGACCTCAAACACCTCGCGGTGATTGCCGCTGTATATCAAGTTAAATCCGTAGCTTTCACCTGAAAAATTATCGGCATTTTTCTCCGCCAACATCACAAACGGATTGTGCCATGCGCCGGAAGCTCCGCTTTGGGAATCACAAACAATTTTTCCTGCTGTCAGAGGTTGTTCGTGCTTAAAGCGTTCCCTAGCCCAAGCTCCGTCAAAGGTAATGCATTTATACTTACCCATAGGCAAATCTAACTGCATACTCATTATACTTTCAATGCCAACTGCATTTTTATTTGCTTTGATTTCAACATAACGAGTAATCACATCGAATTTTTCAAACAGTTGATAGTACAAACGCATTTCAGTTTCTGTATGTTCGTCACGCAAAAGGACACATAAACATCCGTCTCCACTATGTGCCTGTGCAAAATTTGAACGCATAGGCGGTTGTGTAAGAATGTTATATCCCGCAAAAGTAAAGCTGCACAGTGTTTCACCGCAGTTAATAACACACGCATTTTCACGACGATCACCTCCGCCGAATACGGAATATTCAAACTGCATTGCATCTATCCCGTAAGTAATATCATTTTCAGGATAAAGTGCAGACACAAGCAGCATAGAGCGCTTTTCAAAAAAGGCGCTGTAATCCATCTTCTCGCTGATTTTATCGCCGTAATATAAGTGCTGTAAATCCCCGTGTTCGGTTACGGCAAATATGTAAGATGTATTCTGCGTGTTCAGATGGAATATGTTATCTTTTATATGAATCATAGCAATTCCTCAATCAAAAATTTGTTTATATAAATGCGCAGCAAAATGAGTATTGTCAAGAGAAAAGATGTCATTGAATTTCTCATTTGCTTCTGTTTCTTTACCTTTTCCAAGCAATCCCAAAGCTTTCATAAACAGGCAGTGAACACGGTTCTTCTTGTTCAAATCCTCATCGAATACCAAGAAGTCGGGCAATGAAACGGCGAAATAGTCGATTTTCACTTTATCGTTTATGTGTTCGTCCGCATAGGAAATCAGCTTGTCAAAGCGTACATTCGCTTCTGCTTCCTTGCCGAGCTTTAAAAGCGCAAGCCCCTGACAGAAAATCGTTTCAGGCGGCTGATCGTTATAATACATGGCGTTTTGCGGCTCAGACAGTCCCGAAGAGGCTTTTTCAAAATATGCCGATGCTTTTTCGGGATTATTTAATGTTTCATATGCCAGTCCCAGCAAATAGCTTTGTAGATTCTCCTGCGTGCCGTAGAGCTTGCCCTCACCGAGATTATGAGGATACGAGAATGTACGCTCTGACAGCGAGATTGCTTTTTCCGCTTCACCGCTTTCGATTGCCTCTTTTGAGAGCGAGCAGAGTGCGGCAACATACTGCGCCGGCGCTTTTCCCTCGCCGCCTTCCCACGGGTGGAAGGAATGCGTCATCAGGCAATCAAGGGCTTTTTCATGCTGTCCGTTCAGATTGAGAAGCGTCACATATTCCGTATATAAATCGTCACGTGATTCCACAAGGTCAATATACTTTTCTAAAAATGCCAGTCTGTCTTTCGGCGGCATCTGTGTTTTTTTGTAAAGCTGGTCAAGCTCCATGAGCACTCTTGCATCTGTTTCGTCAAGATCAAATGCCGTTTCAAGCTCTTTCAGCGCCGATTTCTCATTGCCCTTTTTGTTGTAATAGGCAAGAGCAAGATTGCGGTGCGCTGTCGGAAATGCGGGCTTTTGCTTTGCCGTTCTCTCCCAACAAGCAATCGCGTCGTTATAGCGCTTTTTATCGTAATACAGGCAGCCGAGATAATAATTCGCCATGGCGTTATTGTTGCTGTTTGCGATTGCGTGCTCGAGCGTTAGCATATCGGGAAGTCGATGCGGAAAGCAAAGATAGCTATCAGCGTTTTCACCTTTTTCAAGACAATATTTTGTTTTTTCCCGATTGCCGAGAAGTGCATATAAATCCGCAAGATGAAAGTGCACTAACGGATAATCCGATTTTGTTTCAAGCAGTACATCAACTGCGTCACCGTAAAACCCGCCGGCTTTGTATTCGAGAGCAATCTCGATTGCGGTATCGACTCTCATCACGGGCTTTTCGCCCAAAAGCTTACGGCTTATTACATCCATCGGATCAAGTGCCGCTGTTTCTTCTGCAAGGCATACCGCCTCGTCATTTCTGCCGAGTTTACGAAGTATCAGCGACTTGAGATTTCTTGCTTTGTAATTCCGGCTGTTTTTGATGATTGCGTTCTCAATATGGTCAAGTGCAGTTTCATATTCACCTTTTCTCGCCGCAATACAGGCAAGATGATAGAACGCCGCCTCCTGACAGGCATTGCTCCACGCTGATTTATAAAAAGCGTCATAGCTTTCCGACAGTCTGTTCTGATAAAGCAACGACAAGCCTAAGTTATAATACGGCTCGCTGTCATAAGGGTTCGGATTGGAACGGGTCGCCTTTTCGATTGCTTTTCTGAAATAGGGTTCGCTCTCGGCAAACTGCCCTCTTTTCAGCAAAAGCAAGCCGTAAGCGTTATTGAGCCTGATATCCGTATCATCTCTGCGAAGTCCCTCAAGATAGTAATCTTCGGCAAGATAGGTTGCGTGACGGTACTGCTCGATATGAAGTCCGTATAAATATAAATCTTCTGTTGTCTTGCAGTCCTTCGGGTCGGGCGGACACACCGCAGGGGGCGTCGGCTCCTGCTTCTTGCCGTTTATCATGTAGTTCAAGTATAGTCTGCCGTTTTTGATAATGCGGATTTCTTCAACTTTTTCAGCATTGTTGATTGTTATTTCGGCGGTTTCACTCGGAAGTAAAGCAACATTTTCACTTTGACTTACCGTACCGTTTGTCATTGCCTGTACGTTGATTTCGCCGATATTGCCTGAAGCATACAGATGAACGGCACCGTTTTCAAAATTCATCGCAAGGTCTTTCGTTGCGTTATGTACCGTACCGATATGCTTATACGGCATAAAATACTGGGTGAATCGCTTTTCCTCCATGGGTGCAATAAAGGTAAAGTCCGGCTGATTATCGGTAAAGCACCCGGTCATCAGTTCAACATAAGGGCCGTCAAAGTCTGTCAGATTTCGGTCCCATGCCTTGCCGAAATCGCCGCACCCCCAGGTCCATTGTTTCTTGCCTGGCGCAACATGATGGTCGGCAACATGGAGAATGCCGGCATTCACGCCGTCATCATAACCGCCGACAAAGTCGTAATCGGACTTTGCCGCCATATACGAAGTCGGAACAGGAAGATTCTTATAGCGGGAAATATCCACGCCCCGGCTGTAATCGACCTTGTAGTAAGTGCCTGTTGCAATCGGGAAAGTCGAGGAAGCACGCTTGCCGTGATCCATCACCGTCGTCACATCGGGCGGAAAGATACTGCGTGTATTGTCGTTAACGGCAACAGCAGGATTCGCCCACCATAAAAAGGTTTGCGGCACATCGGTACGGTTATATAACTGCGCTTTGATCTCGATATAGGTCTTGTCCGGATAAAGCGTAAAGCGTGCCATTCCCTTGGTGCGGAACATATTTTCAATTTCGCTCATGATGACAGTAGCCGAACCGTCTTCATTTTCAAAATATGTATAATCAACTGCATCAAAGGTGCTCGGTCTGTGATGTTGCGGCCAGTTAAACTCGATTCCGCCGGATATCCACGGACCGGCAAGACCGACAAGCGCCGGCTTGATAACGCTGTTATAATAAACAAAATCGTAGCCGTTAGTCTTATCGGTCGCACGCTGAATTCTTCCGCCGATTTCGGGCAGAAGCATAACCTTGATAAAATCGTTTTCAAGGAATACTGCCTTGTATTCTTTGTCGGCTTTGGTATCGTAAATCTTATCAATTACGGGATGCGGATAGACCTTGCCCGATGAGCCCTGATACACTCTCTTTTCAAGAAACATCGGATTTTTATCCGGCTTTCCTATGTCGTATGTAGGAATTACCACTATTTCTTTCCAGACTTTTACTTTTGAAAAAATCTTCATATCTTACCTCAAAATAAAGAAATTGACATTATATCATTTTGATTATATAATAAATCTGCGATAAATAATTGAGAAAATCTGCCCAAATATTTAGAAATCCTACCATAAAGGACGACAGCATTATGAAATCAAGAGAAACAGGTGTTCTGGAAAAATCGGAGGTGTATTTTTCAACGCCGTCTCAGACGGCTAAAAAAATCTATTATTATCCGATCAGCGCCGGGCATTTTTTCTGTGTCAAGGGATATCATCTGATCCGAAAAAACTATGACAGCCTTTTAATCACGCACATTCTCGATGGCACTTTCACCTACATCAAAGACGGGAATCCTGTAACGGCTCGGGCAGGCGATACCGTGATACTCGACTGCTACAAGCCTCACGAGTATTATACCGATAACAGCTTTGAGTCAATATGGGTACATATCAGCGGTGCGAATTCTTTTGAGCTGTTTGAAGAAATTGAAAGAAGCTTCGGAAACACGATAAAATGCAGGGACATACAGCATGTCAGAAAACTGTTGTTTCGCCTGTTTGACTGCATTCGTCAAAGTAAAATCGCAACGGAACTCGGTATGTCGCTGGATATTTACAAGCTCTTTATCGAGCTTTTAAATCCTCAAAGTCCCAAAGCTAAGGGCGAAAGCAGTTATGAAGAAAGCATTCAGGATGTCAAGAAATATATTTCGGAGAATCTGAATGAAAATCTAACAGTATCCAAACTTGCAGAAAAAGTAAATATGAGTTTGTCTCATTTTTCCAGAGTGTTCAAACAACAAACCGGCTTTTCTCCTTACGACTATGTTTTGCTTTCACGGCTGAACAGAGCAAAATATCTGCTTCAAGAAACCGATATGACAATTGCTTCCATCGCATATGATATCGGCTTTAACAGCGAATCGAATTTTATTTATTTTTTCTCGGAGAACGAGGGCATTTCGCCCGGGAAATTTCGAAAGCTTAAATTTTAAGCAAAATAAAACGGAACGACAAAACCATCTGCCGTTCCGTTCTTTGTTAATGTGGAAAAAAATCCACAACCAAACCTTTTCAATCATGGTGCCAAGACTTATTTGTCATTATTTAAATTCAACCAAACCAAACAAGCAGAATATCGAAATCATTTGATTTATTTTCTAAAGAATACTACTTTTTATATATAAAATAGCATAATGATATGAGGAGAATTTCTATGCATACAAAATCGCTTCATTTCGATGAAACCATCCGTAATTGGGACGAAGCTCTCCCGCTCGGCAACGGTGACATCGGCTGTCTTATCTGGAACAGCTCGGACTGTCTGCGTTTCAGCTTGGACAAGGGAGGTATCTGGGACTGTTCTGAGCCCCCCGAAAGCCAAAAGAATTTTACATATGCAGATATATTGGATTGTGTAAGACGAGGAAAGCAAAACAAGCTTTATAAAAAATATGACGCCTGTTATCACAAGCCTACACCGACAAAGCTTCCCGCAGGCAAGCTGATTTTGGATTTGGGCGTCCGTGAAAACATTGTTTCCGAATTGGATTTTATGACGGCGCAGGCTGATTTGAAGGCAGGTACGGTTCATATTAAAACCTTTGTGCACGCCTGTGAAAATTACGGACTGATTGAAATCAACAAAACCGGTGTAACGCTGACTATTGACAATCCGAAATATGGGAAGAAACGCAAGCCCTTGTTTCAGCGCATTGCAAGCGGCACCGTGCAGTCTTTGAAAAATCTCCATTATCCGAAGGCTGATTTTTTCAAAGAACAGGAAAGCGGTATACAGTACCAATATTTTATACAGCCGACGAATGACCGCTTTTACGGTATTGTAACGGCGAAGTGCGAGCAAAACGGCAAAACGCTGATTGCCTATACCGTCGGCGTAGGGAAAAGCCGTGATTTTGCCGATCGCTGTAAAAAAGCCGTACGTTGCGCACTTGAAACAG
Organism: Acutalibacteraceae bacterium; assembly: GCA_051881575.1. Taxonomy (GTDB): domain Bacteria; phylum Bacillota; class Clostridia; order Oscillospirales; family Acutalibacteraceae; genus CAG-177. Next base: position 9,843 of record JBJEQD010000003.1, read on the forward strand.
GCTATGACAAAGCTTTGCTTTCACATAAAGCGTGGTGGATGCAGTATTGGGACAAAAGTCAGATAACCCTGCCGGACAAGCTGCTTGAAAAGCAATGGTACTTAAACAATTATCTTTTGGGCTCTTGCAGCCGCAAGGGATTTTTTCCGATGCCACTTCAGGGAGTCTGGACTGCCGATAACGGTTCTTTGCCGCCGTGGAAGGGCGACTATCATCATGATTTGAACACGCAGATGTCCTATACAAGTTATTTAAAATCCAATCGTCTTGAGCAAGGCGAATGTTTCATTGATTACATATTGGATTTGGCCGATACCGGCAGACGATTTGCTGAAAACTTCTATCAGGCTGACGGGATTTGTCTGCCCTCCGTTATGGATATCGAGGGGCACGCCTTAGGAGGCTGGTGTCAGTATTCGCTGTCACCGACGAATCAGCTCTGGATTTGTCAGATTATGGCAAGGTATTGCTTTTTCAAAAATGACGAAGCCTATCTGTCCCGTGTTCACAGATATATGAAAGAAGTCGGACGCTTCCTGACAAGCATTCTGGAAGAAAAGAACGGCGTATATAAGCTTCCGCTGTCTACCTCTCCCGAGATACATGACAATACAGAAAAGGCATGGCTCACACCGAACTCAAACTACGATTTAGCTCTGATGCGCAATTTTGCAGAAGATATGATACGCATCAGCCGTATGCAGGGTGATACCGGAACCGCGGAAGAATGGGAAAAGCATCTTCAAAAACTCGAGCCGCTTGCAGTAAACGAAAACGGAGTATTGATGCTAAGCCCCGATGAAAGTCCTTATTGCTCTCACAGGCATCATTCACACTGCATGGCAATTTATCCGCTGAAAACACTTGAATACACGGACGAACAAAGCCGCAGAATCATTGACAGCACAATAGCTGACCTGGAGCGTCACGGTATCAGTGAATGGGTCGGATATTCCGTCGGCTGGATGGCACAGCTTTATATTGCAAAAGGCGACGGAGAAAAGGCCTGTCAAATGCTGCATGACTTTTTTGACTATAACTGCACGGCAAACGGATTTCATGTCAACGGCGATTTCAAGAAGCAAACCGATTTTAACATGAAATACAGATTATTCACTCTTGAGGGAAATTTCATTGCAGCCGATGCAATTCAGAATATGTTGTTATACAGTGAATGGGGAAAAATCAAAGCTTTTCCCGCAGTACCGAAAGATTGGAACAATATTGAATTTGAGGGTTTCCGTGCTTTCGACGGCGTACTTGTCAGCGGCAAATCGGAAAACGGTATCATTACTTATCTGAAGTTTGAGGCAACCGCCGATTGCACATTAATAATTGAAAATGATTTGTCTCATCTGACGCCTCAAACGGCACTTGAAAGCACAAAGAAAATCACACTGAAAAAAGGCGAAACACTGATTTTTGAATAGCTGTGCAAAAACTGTCGTATGTTTTTCGGGTTTTCTTAATATATATTTCAGAAGCCACTGCATACAATTCCGCAGTGGCTTTTGCTTATACTCTTTTATAAGTTCGTTTAAAAAAGAACAAATGACACAAATACAGCAATAAATACAGAAAGTTCAATAATCAATAATATAGTTTTTTCATCACAAACTTCTTTTAATTTGAAGCCTTTCGGCAACAAGCATCAGATTATCAACATCACCTTGAACAAGCTTGCCGTTTTTGTCGGGCGGCAGATTGATAACCATTACATTATCCGTTTTTTCAAGAATGCGATAATTTTTGATGATTTCATCTGCATCCATCAACGGCTTGCTTTCATATGTATCGGAATAAAACCAACTGAATTCCTTGCGTGAGCATATTGTCTGTTCAAAAGGAAGATAATATTCTTTTCCGCCGAAGGTATAAATTTTCGGGTCGTCCTCACGGCACATATTCGGATCCCACAGCCGGAAATCCGAGGGAAACATACGCAGGGGGTCACGGTCACGGTAGTTTTTCGGCTCATAGCGTTTAGGAGGGAAGCCCTTTTTCTCACTGTATTTTCCGACCGTGTGATTAACACCGATCTGACAATTCGGCTGTAAAGTTTTCACAAGGCTGTAAAGCCTGTCTAACTGCCACGCACGGCAGGGCTTATCCCATGCGCCGTCAAACCAAAGCTCAACGACCTCGCCGTATCTGCCATCCGTAAGCTCGGTCAGATGCTTCTCCATATACTGCACATAGGCTTCGTCATCGTTATAACATTTTTCGTGTCTGTCCCAAAGGGAATAGTAAAGCCCCAATTTAACGCCGTATTTTTTACAGGCTTCGGAAACCTCTTTAACAACATCGGTTTTATTTGGTGAATAGTTTACGGAGTACTCCGTTGTGTCTGTATTCCAAAGGCAGAAACCGTCATGGTGCTTGGTAATTATAATTACATAGTTCATTCCGGCTTCATAAGCGGTTTTTACCCAACTGTCGGCATCTATCGCAGTCGGCTGATAGCTTTCAATCGGCAAAGTGCCATCCGACCATTCGGTGTTGTTAAAGGTGTTGATGCCGAAGTGAAGGAACATACCGAATTTGCGTTCAATCTGTGCCTTTTGCCCTGCGGTAGGCGTTAAAGACGGCTGTTGCATAATTGGGTATTCTTTGAAAGGATAAGGTGGCGTTTTCTTTTTTAAAAACATAACTATTTCTCCTTGCTGTTGATTTTAAAAACATAACATTGACTTTTTCCGCTGCCGAGCACATCTGCTCTCGTACAGCCATATAGATACTGAGGCTTGCCGTCTTTTATCAGAACGCCGGGACGCTCCAGCTTTGTTGAACAGTCATTATCATAATATGTGGTACATTTCGGCAAATCGGTATAATCCGATAGCACACCGAAACCGATTTTCGCGTTTTTTCTTTTAAAATAACCGTCCTTCATTTCCCATAGAATACCTGCACCGAATATTCCTGTGTTTTTGCCGAAATTATCGGTTGTAAGAAGATAGGCTTTTCCGTTTTTCTGAAAAGCAGTTGCATCCTCAATGTAATGAATATTATCCATTTTAGGCGCATTGCACATTGAATAAGGTCCCTCAATGTTTTTTGAAATTGCATAGCCGTAGTGCATTTTTTTGTTCTGTGCCTTTCCTGCTTTAAAGAAAATATAGTATGTATCATCTATCTTTGCCATGGCAGGGTTTTCCGTCCCGGTTTTGCTGTGATAAGTCCAATGCGTTTTGTCTGTTGATTCCTTGACAACGATACCGTCATTCCCTGCAAAATGCCACGGACCGTTCAAAGAATCCGACAGCATGAGACCTATTTTCATACCGCCGCTTTTTACACGCTTATCCTGAACAATGAAGATAAGCGCATAGGTATCGCCGAATTTGTATATCTGCGGGTTATGGGGTGATGCCTGCCATTCTGGGCAAGGAAGATTATCATTTGAAAGCACGGTTTCAATATAAGTGAACGGACCCTCGGGAGAATCGCCGATGAAATGCACTATCTCACTTTCGGTGAACCACAGAGCCATACCTTTATCCGTTTTCGGCCATCTGGAGCAAAAAAGATGAACTCGATTTTGTTCATCATATATCGGCGATACACACCAATACCAATGGTCATTATCTGTTACTGAAATGCCCTTATATTCCAAATTCAACGCCATATCGGAAAACGGCATTTTAATATTTTTGCCGACAGCAGATTTCAAAGGCACCGGTTTATTTCTTCCAATAAATTTAAACATATCAATACTCCATAACTGGCTTATCAACGAGCTTGATTTTCAGAATCGTATCGGGTGCACTCGACTTCCTGCCGATTACGGTAATATGTAATTTTCCGTCTTTGGCTTTCACCTTGCCTTTTTCCCCTGTTAAGCAGGTGCAGGATTTCAAGGTGTTATTTTTGAACGGTAAAGAAAAATGTGTTACGGGCGAACCGTTCAGTATGTGCAGATACACCGTGTTACCCTTGAAGCAGGCGGCGTATTTTTTGGTCGGTTTCCAGATGCCGCCGTTTGTTTTGTAAACGCTTTCACCGTATTTTTGAAGCCACGCACCCACCTCTTTCATACGCTGTGCCTCATTTTCCGCAATACTGCCGTCGGACTTACAGCCGATACTCAAAAGATAGTTTCCGTCGCCACCCGTGCAATTAATCAGCTGAGAGATGATTTGTTTTACGCTCTTTATTTCACTTTGAGAATACGCCCAATCTTTTCCGAGAGGCATACATGTTTCCCACATACGGGTGTTTTGGAAAAAGCCCGTATGTCCCTCCGGCGTGTCATAATCTCCGGGCAGACCCGCACGGTTATTGATGATGATATGGGGTTGCAGTTCGCGCACCATTTTTTCAAGTTCTACGGAATTCCACATTTCTTTTGTGAACATACCGCTGTTGTATTCGGCGTCCCACCAAAGCAAATCAATTCTGCCGTAATTCGTCATAAGTTCACGGACAGTATTAAACATATACTCTTGATAGCTCTTGTGCTTTTCAGTCAAATACCATTCTCTGCCGTCTTTCATTTGAAAATACGGTGCGGACTTGGTTGCTTCGGCGTCCACAACCGGCACCGGCTCATAATCGGGATGCGTCCAGTCTCGCTTTGAGTAATAAACACCTATTTTCAACCCTGCGTCACGGAATGCGTCGATAAGCTCTTTCAGATAATCTCTGCCAAATGGGGAATTTGTGATTTTATAATCCGAATATGACGTATCCCACATATGAAAACCGTCGTGATGCTTTGCGATAATTACAACATATTTAAAACCGCTTTGCTTTGCAATGCTCGCCCATTCCTTTGCATTAAACTTCGGAAAAGCAAGCTTCTTTGCCCAGCCGTCATATTCTTCATCGGGAACTTTACTGCCCCAATAGGTGGGGTCAGGCAGTTTATGCGTTGTCCGCGGCCAACTGATGTCCACCATACCCATTGCCGAAATACCCACATGGAGAAACAATCCGTATTTTGCTTCACGGAACCACTTAGTATCCTCATCACTTGCAAAAGGATAAGAATTCCATTCTTTCTCCGAAAAATATGTGAATTCTGCACCTTGCTTTGATTTGTTAAAATCACTTTGTTTTAATGAATAGCCCATTGTATTAACCCCTTACATTCTGTACGCCGATCCATGCGCAGCCGTTTTTTGTTAAGGTAACTGTCACTTTTCCGTTTCTAACCGTCAGCGGTTTGTTTTCATATAAATCCCTTACCTCCGCACCGCTCGGCACGCAGATTTTATATTTTTTTAAATGTTTACTTCGGTTGAATATGAAGTATTCAGCACCGTTATCCGTTTCCTTTTTACCGATTTCAAGTGCATCGTCAAACTCAGCAGGGCTGTAATCGGTATCGAGTATTCTGTGAAGTCTGTCAATATCACTTTTTGAATACTTACTGACATAATCCCCCGAAAGCACCATGCCGCCGCTTGCTCGGATATACACATTGTTCAGTTTAAGGAACTTTTTATTGGATGCCGATTGACGGATAACGCCCGACGGATCCATGCCCTTTGAGGAATTATCTGCCATAATCAAACAGTCCGGGTCATTGACCCACAGCTTTTTGTGCATCCAACTACGGCTGAAGCATTGCTCCGAAAGGTTTGCCATGTGCCTTACATTTCTTATTACATCGTTTGTGACTCGCATACCCGTAACAAGCCCGAGCGACGGCCACATCGGCGCATTACAGCCGAGAATAAACGCCTTGTTTTCTGTTGCATCAAAAATCGTTTCCATTCCTCTGCGATAGGCTTCAACTGCGGTTGCCCTTTTATCATAACGCACACCAAACGGCAATGCACCCCACACATTGGCATCCAATTTATAATAGCGCACACCCCAATTTTCGTAAATTTCGTGCACCACATCAAAAATATACTGCCTTGCGGCGGGGTTTGTGCCGTCCAGCATATACCAAGGTGCATCACGCCAGCCGCCAAAAGTCACTTCTTTCGTGCAAAGGGGCTTGCCGTTTTCGTCCTGCACAAAATATTCGGGGTGTTCTTTCAAAATCCTGCTCTTTTTTGAAGCAATAAACGGCGCAAGCCATATGGCAGGCTCAAAGCCCGCCTTTTTAATGTCTTGACATATGTCTTTCATCGGGCGGCTGAATTTATCGCTTGTTTCAAGCCAGTCCCCCATAAATTGCTGAAATCCGTCGTCAATCTGTATATATTTCAGCTCAGGTGCTT
>JBJEQD010000004.1:0-16005 GCA_051881575.1 Acutalibacteraceae bacterium
GCTGAGCCATAGGCTCTGAGGGAGTTAAAAATCAGCTTTTGCGGAGCAATAAAAACATAATTTTTCTGTTATACTCCCTCCGTCACGGCTTCGCCGTGCCACCTCCCTCAGGAGGGAGGCGAAAAAAACAATTACCTTTTTTCATTATAATATGCCACCGTCTCGGCTCCCGCCTCGGTCGGTGCTTCTGAGCTTACGCTCAGAGGTTGAAATCGGCACTGCATTCGTTTGGGAACGCAGTGCCGTAAATTCTGAATTAATCGTTCTTGGCTTCGGTTGTTGACTCAACCGTTGTTGTAGTGGTTGTTGCCTCAGTCGGCTTTTGAGTTGTGGTGGTTGTGGTTGCTTTCTGAGTTGTGGTAGCCTTTTTGGTTGTGGTTGTCGTTTTCTTGGTTGTTGTGGTGGTGGTTCTGCCCTCATAGCCTACAAAGCTGTCATGATAGGCGGTTGACCAGAGAACCCAGACATCCTTGCCGCTCTGATAGTATGAATCGTCAACGAGGTTGTCTTTGCTTGCGGATCTCTTGAAGCCGGACTGTCTGAGACCGATTACAAAGAGATCTGCCATTTCTTCTGATTTGAATGTGATTCTGCCCTTAACCTTGAGCTCCTTGATGGGATGCTTAACGCTGTTGCATCTGCCGTTAATGAAGCCGGTTGCCCACCAATAATAGTCATAAGGTCTTGTGAAAATCTTCTCGTAGTGACCGTCGCCGTTCTTATCCCAATAGCAGTCGAGCTGCATCTTGAGCCAATCCTCTTTGTCGGCGCAGTTATAATGGTTAACATCGCCGGTTTCGCCGGTATATGTGCCTTCCTTGGCGGTGTAAACGCCGATTTCGGCGCCGACCATCATGCCGTACTGGCCTTTCCAGAACTGAATCATCCAGTCCTTGCCGCCGTAGGTGAAGCGGATACGAACCTGATCGATAATCATGAGAATACCGTTTGCCATGTTATCGTAGATTTCATTGTAGCCCGCATTCTTCTGCCAGCAGTCTTTATCGTCGGTATAGTAGTAATTGCCTGCTTCATCGTATCTGTAGCCGAAAACCTGCTTTCCGTCGGAGCCTATCATGTTATTGATAAGACCTGCGGAGGTTGTGCCTGCGGCTGCGTTGGCCTTCTTGGTTGTTACGGTCTTTTTGGTAGTGACGACCTTCTGGCTTGTTTTAACAACCTTTTTGATTGTTGTCATAACATTGCCTGAAACATCGGTAACCGCCGAATGGTTTTCATCGGTTACGATTTCGGGAACATCAACATAATATGTTTCATCAACATTATTGTAATCATATTGTGAAACGGTTGCGCTTGTGGTTGTGCTCTCTTTATTCTTGTTAACATTTCTGATTATCGCAACTGCGGCAATTGAGCCTGCGATAACAACAGCAACGCTGACGGCAAGAATAATAATTTTCTGCTTGGTCATGTTTAATTTGCCCATTTAAATTCCTCCTGCGGGCATAAGCCCGGGTTAATGTTCAGCGGATGACCGCTTATATTTCAACTCCTCTCGGAGTTTAGTTCCGTAGTTTTATCTGACATTCTGCCAGAGGAAAATAACATCCTTACCGTAGATTTTGTAGGTGTCGATTACTTCGGGAGAAAACTCCGAAACCTGCGTGAAGCCTTTCTTGCTCATTGCCGCAGCAAAATTCTGAGCCATTTCTTCATCCTTGAAGGTGATTCTGCCGAGGATTCTCAGCGGGTCGGAATTGTTGCGGTCGGCAAGCTGGCCGTCAACAAAGCCGGTTGCCCACCAATACTTGGTGTAATTTCTTGTGAACTGCGGCAGATATTCGCCGTTGCCCTGCTCATCCCAGAAGCAGGTCATTTCCATGTTGAGCCAATCTTCTTCTTCGGCGCAGCTGTAATGACCGATTGCGGAAACGGTTCCCTTGGGTCTTGTGTAGACGCCGATTTCACCGCCGACCGTGCCGAGAGAGCCGGAAATATACTGACCCTTCCAAAGCTGAATCATATATTCCTTGCTGCCGTATTTGAATTCGATTCTCGCTGTGTCGATGCTGAAATCAATGAGGCTTGCACCTGCGTCATAAAGCTTATTATAGCCGAAATTCTTCTGCATGCACTTGGGGTCTTTATCGTTGTTATATATGTAGTCTTTATTGCCGATAACATCATAGCCCATTCTTTTCAGCCCCGCAAAGGACATGTCGTTGGGCAAATCTCCGCTCGGAGTTACCGCCGTTGAGCTGCTGCCGCTCGCATGTGACATCTCGTCGGGGTCAAGCTGAGGAACGGTAACCTCCGCAGGCTTTGCGGTTGTTGACGGCTTTGTCTGAGCCTCAGGCTTTGTTGAACTCTGAGTTGCGGGAACATAAGCGTTCGTGATAATTTTCGCCGTTGTGTTGACTATTACATCAAACGGCGAGGTTGATTCCTCGGGACTTGTCATGTAGTTGTTTTCATAATAATTGCTGTTTTCGCCGACATTGCCGGTTATCTCGGCTTCAATGGGCGGATTGCTGCCCGCCTTGACGGCAAGAGCGGCAACGACCGCAACAAGACAAACCGCAACGGCGGAAATCGCTATAAGCGGAATGTTAAGGTTTTTCTTTTTCATCGTTCTTCCTCCTCTTTATTTTCTCTGATAAAAAAATTACAACTCTATGTTTGCCGCAGGGAGGCTCTCTGCCTCCCCAAAGCAGGTTTGGTGGAGATGGCGGTAATCGAAACCGCGTCCGAAAAACCCTTGCAGGGACTTTCTACGAGTGTATCCCGTCTTTTAACATTCCCTTGCCGCAACGCCGGCAGGCAGGCTTTGCGGTTTAGTAGACAGATTGTTCATGGCAGGCTATCGGCCGTCACCTGCTCACGTTCACTGCTCATCGACGCCTCTTATGCGGCCGCAGTCCTCCGCACAGAGACGGCTGCTTATTTAAGCAGCAAGTGCAACTTTATTGTTGTCGTTTAATTTTGAAAATTGCGGATTTTATAGCGGTCCCGCACCGCTACTCGCTTATCCGGGCTCAGATTCCCCGTCGAAATCCTTTCATCCCCGTATATTATCGGCGCATATTGCGCTCAATGGTTCGCTGAGCGTCTTTTTTGGCGGCAACCTCACGCTTGTCATAGAGCTTTTTGCCCTTGCACAGCCCGACCTCAACCTTTGCCCTGCCCTTTGAGAAATATACGCTCAGGGGAACAAGGGCAAGACCGTCCTGCTTAACAAGCGAATAGAGCCGCTTTATTTCACGCTTATGGAGCAGGAGCTTCTTCGTTCTCAGCGGGTCACGGTTGAAGATGTTGCCCTGCTCATAAGGGCTGATGTGCATTCCGTTGACGAACATCTCGCCGTCCTTGACAAAGCACCATGAATCCTTGAGATTGATTTTGCCCTGACGGATCGACTTGACCTCCGTGCCGAAAAGCTCAATGCCCGCTTCAATTTTTTCAAGCACAAAATAATCGTGATATGCTTTCTTATTTTGCGCCGCTATCTTGATACCGCTGTTTTTATCCATTTTCAGTACCTTTCGTGGGTTGCAATTGTACCACACATAATATAAGTGTGTCAATAATGAATTTTTGTTGCATGATAACCAAAAAATTTTAAAAATTTTTATGCATCGACGATGTTGTGTCTGAAATTCGGATAATACGCCTTATTTTGTGCCGTAATTCCTTTTCTTGGCATAAAAATCTCTTTTTTTCTTTTTTTCTTCAGCCTCACGCTTTGCTGCGATTGCCCTCTTTGCCTTAACCTTTGAGAGCGGCTTGCCCTTTTTGGCAGGCTTTTTCTTCTTTTCCTCTTTGCCTGAGTCGGGATTCTCTTTATAAAATACGATGCTGCCGCCGATGACCTGAACGACCTCGCTGCCCGTTGCCTCGGCAAGCTTGTCGGCAAATTCACGGGGCGATTCGGGTGCGCTCTCAAGCAGAACCTTGATTTTTATAAGCTCCCTTTTTCTTAAAGCGTCATTTGTCTGAGCTATCAGAGCGTCCGACATTCCGCCCTTGCCGATCTGGAAAAGCGGCTCAAGAGTGTTGGCCTGCGCTCTGAGCTGAGCTCTTTCTTTACTTGTCATTATCTGCTCTCTCCAATCTTTTCGGCAAGGATGCGAACCGATTTGCCTCTGTGGCTTATTGCGTCCTTTTCTTCTGCGGTCAGCTGAGCCATCGTCTTTTTGCCGCCGTATTCCTCGGGCAGAAACAGCGGGTCATAGCCGAAGCCGCCGTCTCCGATTTCTTCAAATCCGATTGTTCCTCTGCATTCTCCCCGTGAAATCAGCTTTCTGCCGTCGGGATAAACGCAGCATGCAACGCTGACGAACGCCGCTCCTCTTTCGGCGGGTTCAACGCCTTCAAGGGCTTTGAGCAGTTTTTCATTGTTGGCGGCGTCGTTGCCGTGCTCGCCTGCGTATCTTGCCGAATAAACTCCGGGAGCGCCGTCAAGATAATCAACCGCAAGCCCCGAGTCGTCGGCAATGCAGGGCATTCCGCTCTCTTTGCAGCCGCTTTCGGCTTTCAGAAGCGCATTTTCTTCAAAGGTCGTGCCCGTTTCTTCAACATCCGTAAGCTCAACGCCCGCCTCCTCGGCAAGCAGAACACGGATTCCGAGAGGAGCAAGAATGCGCTGAAGCTCATCTCTTTTTTTCATGTTGTGAGTTGCTATGATATAATCCATAATTATATTATTCCTCGTCTTGGTCTTCTTCAAACAGTCCCTCGGCAAAAGCTTTGGGATTAAACGGTCTTAAATCATCGATTCCCTCACCGACGCCGATGAATTTAACGGGAACCTTCAGGTCGTTCTTGATTGCAAGCACAACGCCGCCCTTTGCGGTTCCGTCAAGCTTCGTGAGGATAATGCCCGTGATTTCGGCAACATCCTTGAATTCCTTGGCCTGATTAACCGCATTCTGACCCGTTGTTGCATCGAGAACAAGCAGGATTTCACGGTCGGCATAGGGAAGCTGGCGGTCAATGACTCTGTAAATCTTTGCAAGCTCCTCCATAAGATTTTTCTTGTTGTGAAGCCTGCCTGCGGTGTCGCAGATAATAATATCGGCATTTCTCGCCTTGCCTGCGGCAATCGTATCAAAAACAACGGCCGCCGGGTCTGCGCCCTCCTTGTGCTTGACAATGTCAACGCCTGCACGGTCTGCCCAGATTTCAAGCTGGTCAATCGCCGCCGCTCTGAAGGTGTCGGCGGCTCCGAGGATAACCTTTTTGCCCTCCGCCTTGAACATCGCCGCCATTTTTCCGATTGAAGTCGTTTTGCCGACTCCGTTGACGCCGATAACTAGAATAACCGACGGAACGGTTATCATATCCAGCTCCTCGCCGCCGCTGAGCAGGTCTGCAACGATGTTTTTGATTTCTTCTTTAACATCCTTTGCTTTTCGCAAGCCCTTTTTGAACACGGCGTCTCTGAGCTTTTCAACAATTTCCTCGGCGGTTGTTACGCCGACATCAGCCATAACGAGGATTTCTTCAAGATCCTCGTAAAACTCATCGTCTATTTCGTTTTTTCCGTGGAGAGCGGCGTTGATGGCACCGGTCATGCTGTCTCTTGTCTTTTTAAGACCCTTGTTTATTCTTTTGAAAAGTCCCATTCGTCTACCTCTGCGTTATATATTTAAATGTATATGATTACTGCTCCTGCACATTCTTGATGATTTTGTCAATCGTCTTTTTAAGTGCGGGATCTTTTTCGGATTTTTTCGCAATTTCGTCGCAGGAATAAAGAATCGTCGTTCTGTCTCTGCCGCCGAAATATTCGCTTATCTCCTTTTGAGTCAGATCCGTCATTTCACGGACTATGTAAATGGCAATCTGTCTCGCCTTTGCGGTTTTGGCGTCTTTTTTCTTTGAAATAATATCGCCCTGAGGAACGCCGAAGGTTCTCGCCGTCTCAGCGATTATGCTGTTGACGATTGCCGAAACGGGTCTGCTGTCCGACATGAGATCCCTTATCGAATTCTGCGCCATTGCAATGTTGACGGTTGCTCCGTCGATGTTGACATGGGCGTTGATTTTCTTGACCGCTCCCTCAAGCTGACGGATATTCGTCTTGATTTTTTCCGCAATGAACTGAACGACATCGGGGGGAAGCTCCAGACCGAGCGTGTCCGCCTTGCGCTGAATAATCGCCATTCTTGTTTCGATATCGGGCGGCTGAATGTCGGCGATAAGTCCCCACTCGAAGCGGTTTCTGAGCCTTTCATCAAGAATTTCAATATCCTTGGGCGTTCTGTCGGAGGTCAGAACTATCTGCTTGCCCTCCTGAGTGAGCGCATTGAAAGTGTGGAAAAATTCCTCCTGAGTGGATTCCTTGCCGGCTATGAACTGAATATCGTCAACGAGAAGAACATCGCAGTTGCGGTATTTCTCATGGATTTCGTTCATCGTTTTTTCTTTTATGCCCTTAACGATAAGGTTAACAAAATCCTCGCCTCTTGTGAAAATTATATCTGCCGACGGATTTCTTGCCTTGATGGCGTTGCTGATGGCGCAGAGCAGGTGGGTTTTGCCAAGACCCGAATTGCCGTAGATAAACAGCGGATTATAGGTTGAAGCGGCTCCCGGATTCTCCGCAACCGCCTGAGCGGCGGCATGGGCAAAGCGGTTTGACGAGCCGACAACGAAGGTGTCAAAGGTATTTTTCTCAATGCTCAACGAGGTTGAGGGCGTTTTGTCGTTCTGCGGCGGCGTTTTCTCAACGGCGTTGGGGTCAACGAGAACAACCTCAACATCAAAGCCCATTACATCTTTAAAAGCCGCTTTCAGATCTCCGTAAAATTTCTGTTCAATGATTTTTTTCTTAAATTCGCTTGCGGCAATTTCTGCCTTGGTTCCGTCAAAGCTCAATATTTCAAGGGGTTTGAACCATATATCGTGAATAACTTCACCGCACGAGGCGTTGAGCCGTTCGCAGACAAGCGACCACATCTCTTTCAGGGATTCCATATGCTCTTATCCTCCCAATCCATAGTTTTTTAGCGATAAAAATACATTTTACAGTATAGCACACTAATTCGTTCTTTTCAAGCACCGAAAAAAGAAAAGTAACTTAATTTAAAAAAATATTGACATCGGCGGTCAAGCTGTTATATAATAGGTACTCTGAGGGGTATTATACCCTCGCTTTGCCATGCTTAATAATCAGTTTTAACCGTGTATTTTTCTTCTGCAAGGTTAATTCCGATTGTTTCAGGCCGTTAACCGGTCTGAAGATATAATATTGAAACGGAGGTTAGAAAAATGAAAAGAACTTATCAGCCCAAAAAGCGTCATCGCAAGATGGAACACGGCTTCCGCAAAAGAATGGCTGACAGAAACGGCCGCAAGGTTCTTGCCCGCCGCAGAGCAAAGGGCAGAAAGCAGCTTTCCTACTAATCCGAAGAAGGATTGATGCAAAATGTCTTCTGCAACCACTTTAAAGCAAAACGCAGAATTTCATCACGCCTACGGCAGGGGGAAGTCTAGGGTTTCTCCCGAGCTTGTCACCTATGTTGTCAAAAACAGGGGTTTCGGTTGCCGTTTCGGCGTTACTGCCGCAAAAAAGCTCGGCAGTGCAGTTGAGAGAAACAGATGCCGCCGCATTATCAAGGCGGCATTCTCCTCGGTTTATCCGATGTGCAGCGGCAACTGCGATATCGTTTTCGTTGCAAGGTTCAAGACCAAAAAGCTTAAAAGCTCTGATCTCATTCCCGTCATGCGGCAGCACCTGACGGAATTGGGAGTTATTCGCTGCGGAGCGGGAGACGGTTCAAAATGAAAAAGTTTCTGCTTTCTGCCATTCGCTTCTATCAGAAGCATATCTCCCCGCTTTTTCCGCCCATGTGCAGGTATTATCCGACCTGCTCTCACTACGCCGTTGAGGCGATTCAGGTTCACGGGGCTTTCCGAGGAACCCTGCTCACTATTTTCAGACTATTGAGGTGCAACGTTCTGTTCCCCGGCGGTTATGATCCCGTTCCGCCAAAGAAGCATTCTCACCCGGAGGATAAAAAATGACCTTTCTTTATGAAATTCTCGGCACACCTTTCGGCTTTATTTTAAGACTGATCTATGACACCGTGGGCTTTCAGAATTACGCCGTTTCAATCATTCTGCTGACCCTGTTTGCAAGGCTTCTTATGACTCCTTCAACAATCAGCCAGCAAAAAGGAATGGTTAAAACTCAGCGTATTCAGCCGAAGCTGCGCAAAATTCAAGAAAAATATGCAGGCAATCAGCAGAAGATTCAGGAGGAGACGAGCGCTCTCTATCAGCGTGAGGGCTACAATCCCATGAACGCCGGCTGCGTTCCTATGCTCTTTCAGTTTGTTCTGCTTTTCGGACTTATAGGTGCAATCTATTATCCCCTGAGCCACTTTCTCAGAATTCCCGATGCGGAGATAACGCTTCTCACCGAGGCGGTTAAAAATCTCAATACTTCCACTTTCGGCAATTCAAGCTTTCTCGGCGAACTGCTGGTTATGCAGAATATTGACAAGCTTCAGGGCATTGCCGGCGTCAGCGAGGCAACCTACGCCGCAATCAAGGGCGTTAACTTCGACTTCTTCGGCCTCTTCTCGCTCGGCGATATCCCCAAAGGCCACGGACTTCATGTCATCTGGGCAATCCCCGTTCTCTCTTTCCTTTCTTCAATGGCAACATCGGTATATTCTCAGATTAAGCAGAAAAAGTCAAATCCGAGCATGGCAAACAACCCCGCAATGGGCTGCATGATGTTCGGTATGCCCCTGTTATCACTCTACTTTGTTGTCAATTATCCTGCCGGTATCGGTATTTATTGGATTGCCTCCAGCATCTTCGGCTTCCTTTCAACCGTTATTGTCGGCCATTTCTACAATCCCAAAAAGATGGTTGCCAAGGATATGATTGACGAAACCGTTGAACGCCGTTCAAAAGAGAACAGCATTAAGCTTGTTGCAAAGAATAAGGAAGCAAACAACTGATTTATTTATACTTTATTTACAGGCGGTGAATTATTTTGATTAAAGAAGCATTCGGCACCGGCGCAACCCTTGACGAAGCAAAAGAAGCTGCCCTCAAAGCTCTCGGAGCTCCTGAGGATGCAGATGTAAAATATGATGTTATCGAACGACCCAAGGCAAAGGTTCTCGGCCTTTTCGGCGGTTCATCCGCAAAGATGAGAGCTTATTATGAGGTTGAGGACGATCCCTTTGCAAAGGCTAAGGATTATCTTCAGACCATTCTTAAAAGTCTCGGCGTTGAAAACGCTGAAATTTCCGTTGAAGCAGACGAAGAAGATGTCCGCATCGAAATCAGCTGCGGAGACGACTACGGCTCGGTTATCGGCAGAAGGGGCGAAACCCTTGACGCTATTCAGTATCTGACCCGCCTTGTTATCAACAAGGGCGCAGAGGATCACAGAAGAGTTTCAATCAATGTCGGCAACTACAGAGAAAAGAGAGAGAACACTCTCAGAGCCCTTGCCCGCAAGAATGCGGCAAAGGTCAGAAAATACGGCAGAAATGTTGTTCTTGAGCCGATGAATCCCTATGAGCGCCGCATTATTCACACAACTATTCAGGAGATTGAGGGCGTAACCTCACACTCCGTCGGCGCAGACAGCGAAAGAAAAGTTGTTATCACTCTTGAAGAAGGCGTTAAGCCCACCAACGGCTACGGCAGAGGCGGATACAATAAGGGCAGAGGCGGCTACAACAAGGGCGGTTATAACAACAGAGGCGGCTATAACAAGGGCGGCTACAGAGGCAACAGAGACAGAAGAGACAGCAGCTCTTCTTCCGAGACTCAGGCTCCCGCAAGAGCTCCCCGCTCGGATTCTGTCGGTTCATCTCTTTACGGTAAAATCGAAATTAACAAATGATTTATCCCCCGTTTATCGCATCAGCGGTATTCGGGGGCTTTTTTCAGCCAAAATGTTCATTTGATTTTTTCGACTTTATATGATATAATTTTTCCGTTATTTTATCTGTTATGGAGGCAATACTATGAAAGTAATAATCATCGGCGGCGTTGCGGCGGGAACAAAGACAGCGGCAAAGCTGAAGCGTGAAAATCCGAACGCCAAAATTGTTATTTACACAAAATCCGCTGATATTTCTTATGCAGGCTGCGGACTTCCGTATTATATTGGCGGCTCTATCGAATCGAGGGAGGAGCTTATCGTCAACAGCCCCGAAAAATTCATGGGGCTGACGGGAACGACCGTTCACACAAAGAGCGAGGTTACGGCAGTTGACCCCGCAAACAAAACAGTCACCGTCAACGGCGAAACCGTCGGCTATGATAAGCTCGTTATCGCCGTGGGCGCTCAGCCCGTTGTTCCCCCTGTTGAGGGAACGGAGCTTCCGGGCGTTTTCTGCGTTCGCACACCCGAAGACGCTATTGATATCAGAAGCTACGCCGAAGAAAACAACTGCAAAAAGGCCGTTGTTGTCGGCGGCGGCTTTATCGGCCTTGAGGTTGCCGAAAATCTTAAAGCAAAGGGCATTTCGGTTACGGTTATCGACATGGCTTCTCAGCTTCTGCCGGGTCTCTTTGACAGCGACACCGCAGATTATATCCGCCGTCATTTGCAGTCAAAGGGCGTTCGTGTGCTGACCAAAACCGCTCTTGATTCAATCAGCGGAACCGATTCCGTTCAGGGCGTTCAGACCGGCTCGGGATATATTCCCGCCGACCTTGTGATACTTGCCGTCGGAATCCGCCCCGCAACAAAATTTCTTGAAAATTCGGGCTTGAACATGGAAAAGGGCTGTATCGTTACCGACGAATATCAGGCAACGAATCTGCCCGATATCTACGCTGTCGGCGACTGTGCGCTTGTTAAAAACCGCATCACGGGCGGCAGTCAATGGTCGGCTATGGGTTCAACCGCCAACATCACGGGCAGAGCGCTTGCTCTGACTCTCGGCGGAGAGCAGACCGAATACAAGGGCTGTCTCGGCACGGGAGTTGTTAAAATCTCCGACGAGCTCAGCGCCGCAAGAACGGGTCTGACCGAAGAAAAGGCAAAAGCCGAGGGCTTTGATGCCGTATCCGTTCTCTGCGTGAGCGACGACAAGGCGCATTATTATCCCGATTCTTCATTCTTTATTACAAAATTAATTGCCGAGTGTGGCAGTCACAGACTGCTCGGAATGCAGGTTCTCGGCAAGGGCGCCGTTGATAAAATGGCGGATATCGCCGTTGTCGGCATTTCAATGGGCTGTAAGGCTGACGATTTTGTGACAATGGATTTCGCCTATGCGCCGCCGTTCTCAACCGCAATTCATCCGTTTGCCGCCGCATGCTCAATTCTTCTCAACAAGATAAGCGGCAGATTTGATACCTTCACTCCCGCCGAATACTCCGACGGTGCGGCAAAGGGCTACAAACTTATCGACGCTCACCCCGCTCCGACCCTGCCCGGCGCAGAATGGTTTGACCTGACCAAAGCCACCGAGGCTTCGGCAAAATACGGCAAGGACGAAAAGCTCCTGCTTGTCTGCGCCAGAGGCAAGAGAGGATATCTCACTCAGAACAAGCTGAAGGCTCTCGGCTTCACAAACACAAAAGTGCTTGAGGGCGGAGCAACCTTTAATGTTATCAAGCGTTCCGTTCCTGTCGGAGCAAAGCTCTCCGCTGAGGAAATCAAGCGGGTCAAGGGTCTCGGATGCCTTCAGGATAAACGCTTCGGCGATGTTTTCAATGTACGCATCATCACCCGCAACGGCAAGATAACCGCCGAAGAAAACAAGGCGATAACCGAAGCCGCAGAGCTCTACGGAAGCGGCGAGGTTGCCATGACAACCCGTCTGACGATTGAAATTCAGGGCGTTCGCTATGAAAACATTGACCCTCTGATTGCTTTTCTTGCCGAACACGGTCTTGAAACCGGCGGCACAGGCTCAAAGGTTCGCCCCGTTGTTTCCTGCAAGGGCACAACCTGTCAATACGGCCTTATTGATACCTTCGGTCTTAGCGAAGAAATCCACGAGCGTTTCTATAAGGGCTATCACGATGTAATCCTGCCCCATAAATTCAAAATCGCCGTCGGCGGCTGCCCGAACAACTGCGTTAAGCCCGACCTCAACGACCTTGGCATTATCGGTCAGAGAGTTCCGATGTTTGATTTTTCAAAATGCAGAGGCTGCAAAAAGTGTCAGGTTGCAACCTCCTGCCCGATCAAGGTTGCAACGCTTGAGGACGGCATGCTGAAGGTTAACTCCGACGCCTGCAACGGCTGCGGACGCTGCAAAGGCAAATGCCCGTTCGGCGTTACCGAGGAATACACTAACGGCTACAGAATTTATATCGGCGGCAGATGGGGCAAGAAAATTGCCAACGGCAAGCCGCTCTCAAAGCTGTTCACGAGCGAGGAAGAGGTTCTCGACACGGTTGAAAAGGCTATCCTGTTCTTCCGTGACGAGGGTATCACGGGCGAACGCTTTGCCGACACGGTCAACCGCCTCGGATTTGAATATGTTGAAGATAAACTTCTCAATTCCGACATCGACAAATCGGCGGTTCTTGAAAAGAAAGTCAAGGGCGGCGCAACCTGCTGACAAAAATTATAACGGGTCTCGTGCAAAAGCGATGACCCGTTTTTTGAAAGGATATATTATGAAAAGAGCAATTTCAATTGTATTAATCGCCGTTTCCATTCTGCTCTGCCTGTGCTCATGCGGAGAAAAAGAGGATCGGAGCGGCGAAAGCGGTTATTCATTCACCGATGATTCGGGCAGAAGCGTTACGGTCAATTCACACGAAAGAGTTGCGGCTCTGCTCGGCAGCTATGCGGATATCTGGATGCTTGCGGGCGGAACGGTCTGCGCCTCCGCCGACGACGCATGGGTGGACTTGAACCTCCCCATGCCCGATGACGCCGTAAATCTCGGCAAATCCCATTCGCCCTCAAAAGATGAGCTGTTGGCGGCAAATCCCGATTTCGTGCTTGCAAGCTCAAAGCTTTCGGGGCATCTTGAAATGCGTGAAACCCTTGAAAATGCGGGAATCACGGTTGCATATTTCGATGTTTCGGATTTTGACGGCTTTCTTCATATGCTGAAAATATGCACCGACATCACGGGCAAGCCCGAGCTTTATGAGAAGTACGGCACGGCTCAAAAGGCTGAGATTGACGCAATTCTTGAACGCAGCAAAGCACAGCCCGCCCAAAAGGTTCTCGTGATGAAAGTCTCGGCTTCAACCATCAAGGCGAAAAACACCTCGGGAACGATGCTCGGCGGCATGCTCAAGGACTTCGGCTGTATCAATATCGCCGACAGCGACAGCTCCCTGCTTGAAAATCTCAGCATTGAGAGCATTATTCAGCAGAATCCCGAAAAAATCTTTTTCGTGCAGATGGGCGACAATGTTGACGGAACAAAGAAAAATGTTGAAAAGCTGTTCAGCGAAAATCCGCTTTGGAATGAGCTTGACGCAGTAAAAAACGGCAAGGTTTATTATATGGAAAAAGAACTTTACAACATGAAGCCGAACGCAAGATTCGCCGAGGCATATGAAAAGCTGGAGAAAATTCTTTATGAGGAATAAAAGGAATTATTTTATTCTTTTGTTGGGCAGTCTGCTGTTTTGCGTTCTGATTTCCGCCCTCAGCCTTGCTCTCGGCAATATCGTATTTTCCGCTTCGGAGCTTTTCGGCTTCGTTCTCGGCAAAGGAGATACTGTCGGCAGAAATATTCTGCTCTATTCAAGGCTTCCGAGAACCGTCGCCTGCCTTTTTGCGGGGGCGGGGCTTTCGGCTTCGGGCGCAGTTTTGCAGAATGTGCTGGCAAACAAGCTTGCTTCACCGAGCATTATCGGAGTTAACTCGGGCGCAGGGCTCGGCGTTACCGTCTGCTGTGCCTGCGGAGTGCTTTCGGGCATAGGCGTTTCGGTTTGCGCCTTTGCGGGAAGTCTTTTTGCGGTTTTGATAATATCCCTGTTTTCAAGCCGAATTTCCGCTTCAAAAACCACCGTAATTCTCGGCGGCGTTGCGCTCAACAGTATGCTCGGAGCCGCAAGCGAAGCAATAACGGTTCTGAATCCCGAAGCGGCCATGCTGACAACAGAATTTCGGGTCGGCGGCTTTTCGGCGGTTTCTTTTACAAGGCTGATTCCCTCCGCAATTATGATTGCCGGCGCTCTGCTTCTGCTTTTCACTCTTTCCAACGAGCTTGACGCCGTTTCTCTCGGCGACGAGACGGCTCGGAGCATCGGACTGTCGGTCAGAAAATACAGAATTCTGTTTCTCGTTATCTCCGCTCTGCTTGCAGGGGCGGCGGTCAGCTTTGCAGGACTGCTCGGCTTTATCGGGCTTATCGTTCCGCATTTTGTCAGAAAGCTTGCAGGCAACGAGAGCCGCAGGCTTTTGCCGCTTTGCACCGTTATGGGTGCAGGATTTGTCTGCCTTTGCGACCTGATATCCCGCCTTGTTTTTGCCCCGTATGAGCTTCCCGTCGGAATTCTCATGGCGGTTATCGGCGGCCCCGTTTTTGTTGCGCTTTTGGTTCGCACGAAAGGAGGCAAGCGCCATGCTTGAAACAATCAATCTTCACTCAGGCTACGGCAAAGAAGAAATTCTGCACGGCGCAAGCCTTAAATGCCCGAGCGGAAAAATAACTACGCTTATCGGTGCAAACGGATGCGGCAAAAGCACGCTTCTGAAAACCGTTCTCGGAATGCTCCCCGTAACGGGCGGCGAAATAATCGCCGACGGCGTTTCAACCCAAACGCTCTCCCCCTCTGAATCGGCAAAAAAGATTGCCTATGTTGCGCAGGGAAAAAATATTCCCGACATAACCGTCGGCAGAATGGTGCTTCACGGCAGATTCCCCTATCTGTCATATCCGAGAAGATACGGCAAATCCGACTTTGAAGCGGCACGGAACGCAATGGAGCAGATGGGTATTTCACAGCTTGCGGACAAGCTTATGAGCGAGCTTTCGGGCGGTATGCGCCAAAAGGTCTATATCGCAATGGCGCTCTGTCAGCAGGCGGATATCATTCTCATGGACGAGCCGACAACCTATCTTGACATCGGTCAGCAGTTAAAGCTTGCCGACTCTGTCAGACAGCTTGCCGAGAGCGGCAAAACCGTTTTGCTTGTCTTGCACGATATTCTGCTTGCCCTTAAAATCTCCGACCGAATCGCCGTCATGGAAAACGGCGTTATTTCACAGACGGGAACGCCCGATGAAATACTTGCTTCGGATATCCTGAACAAAATATACGGCGTCGGCGTTAAAACGCTTGAAACCCCCGACGGCACGGAATATTATTATGAACGAAGCCTTTTATAGTCTTATATAATTTAAAAAGCAAACAAAAAACAGATTACGGGTTAATCCTTTCGGAAAAAGCCTGTAATCTGTTTTGTTTCGTTATTTGTTCCGAACCCGAAGGCGTCGGAAAGCTTTTAAGTTAAGCTATTAGTTATCCTTCTTTGTCTTTATAACTGCAACCGTGCCTGCCGCAAGAGCAAGGAGAGCAACTGCGGGAACAAGAACGCTGCTGCCGGTTGAGGGGATTACGGTATCAACAACTGCGGGCTTTCTTGTTGTTGCGGGAGCCTTTGTTGTGCCGTCGTCAATAGCGGTTGAGCCTTCAGGATTTGTTACGGGTGTATCGTCAGCAAGAGTTGTGCCGGCGGTAGTAGCTGCTGCTTCGGTTGTTGATTCAGCAACTTTAGTTGTTGTGGTTGTCGTGTCATCAGCAGCTTTAGTTGTTGTGGTTGTCGTGTCATCAGCTATTTTGGTGGTTGTGGTTGTGGGATCTGTTACTCCCCAATCAGGGAGATTGCCTACATTTGTGGTTGTTTCATCAGCAAAAGCCGATACTGCAAATGTGCATACTGCGATTGCCGCAAAGATAACGGCAAGGAGCAAAGAAACTGTCTTTTTCATTTTAATTACCATCCTTTAAATTAATTTAGACCATAGGGTCACTTTGCCATACATGCTTATTTTACACTTTCGTCCCCTCTTTGTCAAGAGAATAAATTTCCCAATTCGCAATCGGAAAGCAAAAAATGCTTAATATTATCCGTTT
>JBJEQD010000005.1:0-3491 GCA_051881575.1 Acutalibacteraceae bacterium
GAATGTATTTTACCATTCACTTTCCTTTGTGTCCACTTTTACTATACAACTTTCAACTTTTTCACTTTTCACTATTACTTATTACTTCCAAAGCCCCAAAGGCTAATTTAGTGAAGAGTGAAGAAGTAATAAGTAAAGCCCCAAAGACTTATGCCTTTGGGGCTTTGGTGGAAGAGGGTGGATTCGAACCACCGAAGTCGATGACGGCAGATTTACAGTCTGCTCCCTTTGGCCGCTCGGGAACTCTTCCATATATTAACTTTGGCTCGCTCTGAAAAAGTGGAGCTGGTGGACGGACTCGAACCCCCGACCTGCTGATTACAAATCAGCTGCTCTACCAACTGAGCTACACCAGCGCAGAACGCTCGATTAATATAACATAAAAATCCCGGTTCGTCAAGTACTTTTTCAAAAAAAATTCAGGATTTTTTGAAATATTTTGTTTTTTTCGTCATTATTTCATGCAGGGAAAATATTCAGGTATATGTGTTAAAGCATGGAATGTTGTACGGTTATTATTTTATCCTCAGTTGCCGTCATCCGCAGGTTATTCGCCTGCGGTGAATAATTTTTCGCATTGCGAATGGACGATGTGGGCATCGTCCGCTACAAAGTGAAATTCGGAAAAACATGCGTAGGGACAACCCTTGCGGTTGTCCGTGAAAACACATCAAATCCCACGGAACGCCGAGGACGGCGTTCCCTACCGAATTTTGCGTGTTTTCAGATAGTATCTTTTATCCGTCAGCATATCAATCCTCCGTCTTTTGCTTCGCAAAATCCACCTCCTTTGCCAAAGGAGGCCAACGAAGCAGCAACCTATTGCATGGGCTCCTTAGAAAAGGAGCTGCCCGAAGGGCTGAGGATTGATTTAATCAGGGTCGCCCCTACCGTGTTGCCGATGATTTCTGCTGTTTTTTCGGAACGCCGAGAACAGCGTTCCCTACGAAAAATTGTTATTTTTCAACATATTCGGCGTTTCAAACAAACGGCGGGAGCAAGCCCCCGCCCTACCGTTTCGGAAAAAGCAACTACTTAACAACCGGATTTATGAATAAAAAGCGATAAATTTATAAAATAGCCCTTTTATATCAAGAAATTTATGCTATAATGGCATGGAAAGCAAAAAATAATTGTTTTTGGAGGTTATTATGCCGATAATTTATAATGAAAAAACCAAAACATTCAAATTGGATACCGATAATACAAGCTACATAATTCAGATTTATGAGGAAAATTATCTGTTAAACCTGTATTACGGTGCATTCATCCCTGACTGCTTTGTGCCGTGCAGGGATAAGAGAACGCCTAACGCATCTTTCAGCCCTGCAAATCCCGTTATCGGAGAACACGGCTTTTCGCCAGACACGGCGCCCATGGAATTCGGAACAAGCGGTGCAGGAGATTTCAGAATATCGGCGCTTGAAATCCGCAATTCAAACGGCGACAGCGTTACGGATATCCGTTACTGCGGATATAAAATATATGACGGCAAAAAAGAAATACCGCAAATGCCCTCAAGCTATGTTAACAGCGACAGCGAAGCGCAGACTCTTGAAATCTACACAAAGGATGCGGTAACCGGAGCCGCCGTGACACTTTATTATTCCGTTTTCCCGAAATATGATATTATTGCAAGACGCATCCGTGTTACGAATGAATCTCCGAAAAAAATGAGGATTGAAAGAGCGTTCAGTCTTTGCCTTGACCTGCCCGATATGGATTTTGATATGATTTCTCTTTACGGCGCACATGCAAAGGAAAGAAACATTGAACGCCGTCCCCTCGCCCACGGAATTCAGGGAATAGGCAGCCGCAGAGGTGCTTCAAGCCATACGCAGAATCCGTTCATGGCATTGGCGCAAAAAGGAGCCGACGAAGAACACGGCAATGTTTACGGCTTTAATTTTGTATATTCCGGCAACTTTTCGGCGCTTGCCGAATGTGATTTCAACTGCACTACAAGAGTTATTATGGGCATCGACCCCGATACCTTTTCATGGGAACTTGACGGCGGTGAATCTTTTGACGCTCCTGAAGCGATAATGGTTTATACCTCCCGAGGAATCGGAGAAATGAGCCGTCTTTTGCACAGATTTTATAATAACAATATGATAAGAGGCCGTTACAAAGCCGAAAAAAGGCCGCTGCTTATTAACAGCTGGGAAGCGGCATACTTCAATTTTGACACTGACAAACTGGTGGCTTTTGCAAAGGAAGCAAGAAAATTAGGCGTTGAAATGCTTGTTATGGACGACGGCTGGTTCGGGAAACGAAACGATGACACATCTTCGCTTGGGGACTGGTATGTTAACGAAGAAAAGCTTCAGGGAAGCCTCGGCGATTTAATAAGGCGGGTAAATAATGAGGGCTTGAAGTTCGGAATATGGTATGAGCCTGAAATGATTTCTCCCGATTCCGACCTTTTCCGTGCGCATCCCGATTGGTGCGTTCATGTTGAAGGCAGAGAACCGATGCTCGGCCGCAATCAGTATGTTATTGATGTTTCACGAAAGGATGTCCGTGACAACATCTGGGAGCAGATGTATAAAGTGCTTTCCGAGAATAACATTGAATATCTTAAATGGGATTTTAACAGGAATATCTCCGACGCAGGCTCGGCACTTCTGCCGCCCGAGAGAAAAGCGGAATTTTTCCACCGCTTCATTTTAGGCACATATGACCTTATGAACAGGCTTGTTACAACCTTCCCGAACATTCTCTTTGAGAACTGTTCCGGCGGCGGAGGACGGTATGACCCTGCCATGCTTTGCTATTCGCCGCAGGTATGGGCAAGCGACAACACCGACCCGATTGAAAGGCTGTATATTCAGTTCGGAACCTCGATGTGCTACCCCGCTTCGTCAATGGGAGCGCATGTTTCCGCATGCGACCGCACGGGATACGGCACAAAATGCAATGTTGCCAGGTGGGGAACTTTCGGGCTGGAGCTTGACCCCACAAAGCTTTCCGACGAAGAAACGGAGATTATCCGCAGTCAGATAAAGGATTATCACAGGAATTATGAGCTTGTGAACAGAGGAGACCTCTACCGGCTTATTTCCCCGTTTGAAAACCCGTACAGGGCAGCCTGGCAGTTTGTCTCGCCCGATAAATCACGGACAATGTTCACCCTTGTTACAATGCGCAGGGAATTCCGTCAGCACCTGATAGTCAAGCTTCGTGGCCTTGACCCCGAAGCTTATTACAGGAATGAAGAAACGGGAGAAGTTTTTTCGGGAGCACTGCTTATGAATGCGGGTCTTGTATTGACGCACTCCGCCGAAAAATCCGGTGAAAGCGTTGTGATATACTTCGATAAGGTTTAAGAATAATATCCGAGTCATGACCTCCGGCTAAGTCGGAGGCTTGATTAAACCCCAGAAGGGCTTTTTACCGGCGGGCATCTAAAGATGCACTGGATATTCTTTCTTCTGCATCTACTTCTCCGCCGCCTATAACCGGCATTATATGCAAAATCGAGGCTGCAG
>JBJEQD010000006.1:0-3486 GCA_051881575.1 Acutalibacteraceae bacterium
CTCTTTTAATCCTTGATAAGATGCTGAAAAACGATAAAATTGCTGAAATTATTTCAAAGCCAAAGGAGGAGTAACCATGGCTGAAGTTATAAATGTAAAAATCCCCGTTTTGAAGAAAGGTTATCACCGCATGACCCTGCCGTTCGGAAATCAGAAGTTGCAGGGTAAGGACTATCTGCACAAAGGAGTAGACCTAACGGGAGACCCCTCAGTAGATGACGGATATGATTACATAACAGCTATTGCAGGCGGAAAGGTAATCACAGCAGGCTATCGTTCAGATTCAGGCTATTGGGTTGTTATCGACCACGGAAACGGAGTATACTCGAGATATATGCATATGAAAAAGGGGAGCATTGCCGTTAAAGTTGGCGACATGGTGACAAAAGGACAAACCCTCGGCTATATGGGCGCAACAGGGAATGTAACCGGCAGGCATCTGCACTTTGATTTGTCCATCAGCGGCAATGTAGTTTCGGTATTCGGCGGCTTTTACAATTCAAAACAGAGCCGCACCTACTTTGACCCTCTTCCGTATCTCAGAGGCGCAAAGGCTCTGCCTATAAGCTCTACAAGCAACTCATCAGCGCCGAGCAAGCCCTCAACAGGCTCTTATATAGTCAGGGAAGCCGTTAATGTCCGCAAAGGTCCCGGCACGAATTTCGATAAGGTATATTATTCGCAATTTACTGCGAATGCAAAATCACAGGTCAAGAAGCTCGACCCGAGCTGCCCTAATCATTTCCCGGCAGGCGTTAAAATTACAATCACGCAGGTCAAGCAGGCGGCCAACGGCACATGGTGGGGCAAGTGCCCGTCGGGCTGGATTTGTATGAATTATCTTATAAAAAAGCAGTAGTAATCAGCCAAAAATATTGTATAACAATACAAAACGATGAAAACTGTTGCAAAATTCTGATTTTTTACAAAAAACTCAAATTGATACAAAATGATACAGACCGATACAAATTGTCTACAAATTATCATCACAGAATAGTTGAAAACGGCTATAAATAAGTAAATTTTCGTAGCTGTTTCATAGCTGGGGGTCAAGAGGCCGTGAGTTCAAGTCTCGCCACTCGGACCAAAAGACGAAAATCCGAACTATCTCTTTAAAATAGGAGATGCGTTCGGATTTTTTCTTTTATACAGCGTTTTAGAATAAGGAAACGGGGATGACAATTCATCCCCGCTGACTGACTTACTTACATATTATCAGTTTCATTATCCTTTTCGGATTTCCACTTTTCAAAGGCCGCTCTGCCTTCTTCGGTACTGTAGAATTTTTCGATTTCCGGAAGAAGAACTCTTGCAAGAGCTTCCATCGATATCTCTGGAATTCCCGTCCCGTAATCATTATCCTTATTTGGATTTGCCACTTAAAACGCTTTTCTCCTTTCGCTATTAAAAGGAGATTAAAACTATATGAAAAAACTCTCTTTAACAATTATATTTTACATCTTTTCTAATATTTTGTCAAACGGTTCGGAAAACTTGAAAATCGCTCAAAATTCTCACTTTTCCGCAACTCAACACACAGCCCGTAATGGGCATTATTCGCAAAAGTGCGGTTGCAGGTCAAACTATACGCACACCTCATTTATTGAGTGCTGAATCCCTTATGTATCAACGAATTCAGAATCTACTTTTTCACGCTTTTTAATTTAATGATAAGGAGTTTGAATTTTTATGAAAAACAACATTGTTTATTGCGAATTTAACCACGATACAGCCTGCGTTGAAGTGAAACTCACCGACGGTTCGATGGTTTCAATCGACTGCATTGCCGTTGAAAACGAATATGCTAACAATATGTACGAATCATCGGAACTTGATTATCTCATTTACAATGAGCCTTTGAGTTATCTTAGATTGCTGTTAAGCGGAAAGATGGAAGAATACCTCCATTATAACACGGATTATACTTCACTATCCGATATGAGGTAAAATCAAACAAAGTAATTATAATAAAGTATTATTAAAAATATTAAAGAATACGGGGCTGTTGCTATTCGTTTTACAGATTTGCTGCAGCCCCGCAATTTGCGTTCATTATCAAAAAATGATAACACAAATTAATTTTTGTTTCGATTTTTTATTGCGTTATTTACATAATCGTGGTATAATACAAAAAGAAAGCATTGAACTCAATGTGTTATCGTTTATTGGAGGTGGAACATTGGAACATAAAGACATTATCAAAAAAACTATTAGTGTCAACGGTGGAATTGCAAAACTGTCCGCTCTCACATCTGCCGGTGTACCAAAAGAAAAGATATATAAGCTTTGTTCTGATGGTTACCTTCAACGTGTTCGGCAAGGGTACTATCAGCTTGCCGACGAACCGATACTCTCCGACGAGCAGATTATTGCTTCTACCATTCCTGAAGCAATAATCAGTATGGAATCTGCGCTATTTCATTACGGCTATAGCGATTTTATGCCGAGAGTTTGGTCTGTAACCGTGCCTCGAAGTGCATCACGCAGGCTCACCACCTCTGTGCCTATAAAGATCTATTATGTCAAAGACGACATTTACGATCTCGGAAAAACTACTATCAACGAAGACGGGGCTTCCTTTGCCATTTACGATCGTGAACGCACCATTTGTGATATGTTCAAGCATCGTTGCAAGGTGGATAACGAAATGTTCAGTAAGGCCGTAAATGCCTATGCAAACGATACACAGAAAAATCTCATCGCCCTTTCAGCTTACGCAAAGAAGCTGAGGGTTTATAAAAAGGTTACCGAACTGATGGAGGTACTGCTTAATGGCTGATATAGGTGCATCCGTGCTTGCACGACTGAAAAACAAGGCTGCCGAAAGTAGAAGAAGCTATCAGCTTTGCCTGCAGCTCTTTTGCCAAGAGGAATTTCTGCGCCGTTTGGAAAAATCCAAATATGCAGAAAATCTTGTGCTGAAAGGCGGCTTGTTTATCTATTCCCTTACCGACTTTGACAGCCGAGTAACGGTTGATGTGGACTTTTTGCTCCGCCAAATACCGAATACGCCGGAGCAGTTAAGAACCGTGTTGGAAGAAATTATTGCAATGCCTACCGGAAACGACTTTATCACTTTTGAGATTAAAGATGTTGCCCCTATCGCCGTTGCCAAAAAGTATGCAGGTATCGGTGCATCGGTGGTCGCCCGCATTAAAAATACCAAAACACCGTTCAGTATTGATTTCGGTGTAGGCGATGTCATTGTTCCGAAACAGGAAAAGCGGAAAATCCCGACGCAGCTTTCCGACTTTGACGCCCCGACAGTAAATACATATTCTCTTGAAACAACCATTGCCGAGAAAATAGACGCTATTCTCAGTCTAATGGAATTTTCAAGCAGAATGAAAGATTACTACGATATTTACTATCTTGCCAATAAATTTGATTTTGACGGCGCAACGCTGACGGAAGCACTTAAAAAGACCTTTGAAAATCGTGGGCATAGCTTTACTGTTGAACAGTTTGAGCAGGTAATGGGCTTTG
>JBJEQD010000007.1:0-15348 GCA_051881575.1 Acutalibacteraceae bacterium
AAAATATGCTGCGCCTGCCCGTGAAACCGATTATACGGGTCTTCCGCCCACTCTGACTTATATCGGAACCATTGAACCTTTTACGGATGAAACAATTGAGTATGTTGAAAACCTGAAAAAAGCAGGCGTAGAGGTTCAGTTCAGAACATTTGAGGGCTGTTTCCACGCCTTTGATCTTTTCTCTTATTCAACTCCGGCAAAAGAGGCGAGAGCATTTTTGCTTGAAGGATTCATGTATGCCGTTGAGAATTACACAGCGCCTCAGAAATAATAAAAATAACAACAGCCATGACTTTTTCTAAGGTCGTGGCTGTTGCTTATTTAAATTATCATTTGTTGCTTACTCCGTAAAACTCAAGCAGGGCAGGGTTGATTATTTCATCGGTATAGTTGAAGCAGCTGCTGTGACCGCCGCCGATAATCATTATTTCCTGAGCGCCCTCAATAGAGCGGGTTATCATTTTTGAATGAGAACGCTTTATCATATCGTTTTCGCCGTAGATATTAAGCACGGGAACCTTGATTTCCGATAAGTCTTCGTATGTCAGATTAGGCTGACCGACCATCATTCCCTGAATGTCACGCTTGATTGCGATTTTTTCATCGCCAGTTATTTTTGCCTGAATACATAAACCGAAGTATTTCAATACAATGCCTATCTGACTTGAAGTTTTTGTGCCCCGTGTGTTGATGTTGGAGCCCATAACGGCAAGCGCCTTAACTCTGTCCTGATGGGCGAGAGTGAAAACAAAGCCGAGATTTCCGCCGTCGCTGAAGCCGAAAATGTTGGTTTTTTCGATTCCGAGGTAATCAAGGAGCTTAACGAGATCGTCGCTCATCGTTTCAAAGTTCATTGTTCCCTCTTTCCAGCCGGAATTGCCCGTTCCTCTGGGCGAAACGGTTATAACCTTGAAATGCTTTGCCATTTCGGGCAAAATGTTGCCGTCAAAGCTGTGCATACTTCCGCCGTTGGGGGGCAGAAGCAGTAAAGGCTCTCCGTCAAGCTTGCCGCAGACGCCGTATTCGATTTTAACATCTCCGCAGTCAACAAAGCCGTATTCGGAAAGCTCGGGAACGGTTTCACCCTCTGCACTGCACAGGGGTGCACAGCCTAAAGCAAAAATAAATGCAAGAATCATAGAAATTACCTTTTTCTTCCTTTTCATAAAAACACCTGTTATTATTTATTTGATTTTTGAGAGCGACCATGCGGCAATGTCCTCATAGACCGTCGCTCTGTCAACCTCGTTGAGAATTTCGTGGCGCATTCCGGGATAAAGCTTGAGCGTTACATCCTTTTTGCCCGCAAGCTTCAGGTCATTATAAACCTGCTTGACTCCTTCGCCGTATTGACCGACGGGGTCATCTTCTCCTGCGGTCAGCAGAATCGGAATGTTTTTGTAAACATCATTGTACCAATCCTTGCCCGAAACCTTTGTCAGAATCGTGAAAAGGTCTTTATATCCCGATGCGGTGAAAAGGAATCCGCATTTGTCGTCTGCTATGTATTTTTCAACATGCTCCGTGTCTGTGCTGAGCCAGTCGAACGGCGTTTTTGCATCGGGAATTTTCTTGTTATATGTGCCGAAAGCGAGCTTATCGATGAATTTGCTCTTATGCTTGCTGCCCTTGGCCTTTGCAATAGTTCCCGCAAGGGTGATTGCAACAGCCGAAGCGGGATTTTTGCCGCTTGTGCCGCAGAATATTGCCGCCTTGATTCGCTCGTCTTTGCCGTAGCGGCGGATATATTCCCTTGCAATGAAAGAACCCATGCTGTGACCGAAAAAGACTATAGGCAAGCCGGGATATTCCTTTGCTATCATTTCCGTCAATGCTCTTTCGTCCTCAACAAAGGCGTTCCAGCCTCCGCTCTCTCCGAAATATCCGAGCTCGGAATCGCTTTTAACCGATTTTCCGTGACCGACATGGTCGTCAACAAGAACGGCAAAGCCCTTTTGACAAAGGAAATTTGCAAATTCCTCGTATCTTTCGCCGTGCTCCGCCATGCCGTGAACAATCTGGAAGATTGCTTTCGGCCCGTCGGAGGGAGCCCAGCAGCGGGCAAATACATCGGCAACGCCGGATTTTGAAGGGATTGAATATTCTTTTCTGATAACTTCCATTTCACATAGCCCCTTTCATTTTTTGTTATTATATCATAATAATAATTCTTCTGCAATCAACAAATTCCGTTTTTTGACCGTCCGGGAAAATTCTTCAAAAATTAATTTACAAATTATACATCTGTTTTTCTTAACCTGTCAACAAATGGATGTTAATATAAAACTGCAAAGAGAAAATGATTCCGCATTATCAGAATTTTTCATAAAGAAAGGATGAATTCAGTTGAAAAAAGACAGCAGGCAGCCGTGCATTATGGTTTGCGTAACTCCCCAGCATTCATGCGCAAGACTTATCGAAGCAGGAGCAAGAATTGCGGCGCAGGAGAACCTGCCTCTTTCGGTAATAAGCGTATTCAAAGAGAAAAACGGTCTTAACGCCAACGAGGGCGGTGCGCTCGAGAATCTTTTTGAATGCGCCAAAAAATACAATGCGGGAATGAACATATATTTTAACGACAGCCCTGCATTGGTGGTTGCGGTTTCGGCAAAGAAGAATAACGCATCAACTCTTGTAACGGGTTTTCCTGCGGAGGGAAGCAGCGGATTTATTGCAAGAATTCATGAAATTCTGCCTGAGCTTCCGATTACAATGGTTGATAATGATTCAAATGAATATAAAATCATTCCGGTGAGTGAAGAAGATATTGAGCGTGCAAAGGAGCTCAACACAAGCTCAGTTCATTGAAACACCGCCGGAGAAAAGGCGGTTGACCGCCTCTCTTAACGGAGCGTATGCCTCGCCCGAAAGGGCGGGGCTTTTTTTGAGCAGTTCGGTTGCCGCCGCCTGAGTTTCACGGATAGCCTCGCCGTCCGTCATCATGTTTGCAATTTTCATTTCGGGCAGACCGTGCTGTCTTGACCCGAAGAAGTCTCCCGGGCCTCTCAGCCGCAGATCTTCATCGGCTATTTTGAACCCGTCGGTGGTTGACGCAAGAATTTTAAGCCGTTCAAGGGTTTCTTCATTCTGTGCGTCGGATATCATTATGCAGGTTGATTTCTCCGTTCCTCTGCCGATTCTGCCCCTGAGCTGATGAAGCTGTGACAGCCCGAAACGCTCCGCATTTTCGATAACCATAATAACTGCGTTCGGAACATCAATGCCGACCTCAATGACCGTTGTTGAAACAAGAAGCTGAGTTTCGCCCGAGGCAAAGGAATCCATAACGGCTTTTTTGTCGGCAGGCTTCATTTTTCCGTGAAGCAGACCGACCTTAAAGCCCTTGAAAAAGCCGTCGGCAAGGTTTTTATAAAGCTCGTCAGCCGCCGTCAGCTCCAATGCATCGCTTTCCGCAACGAGCGGGCAGACGATATAGCCCTGCATTCCCGAGCAGAGATGCTTTTTTATGTAGCCGTAGGCTCTTTCTCTCAACTCGGAATTAACAAGGTAGGTTTCAATTTTTTGCCTGCCTTTCGGCATTTCGTCAAGAATGCTCAGGTCAAGGTCGCCGTAGATTATCAGCGCAAGAGTTCTCGGAATCGGCGTTGCGGACATAACGAGAGTATGCGGATTGCCTCCTTTGGAGCTGAGCGAGCCTCTTTGGTTAACACCGAATCTGTGCTGTTCATCGGTCACGGCAAGAGCGAGCCTGTCAAATTCAACATCCTTTTGAATCAGCGCATGAGTGCCGACCGCAAGCTGAATTTCGCCGCTTTTGAGAGCGGCTTTTATTTTTTTCTTTTCCGCCGCAGGGGTTGAGCCTGTCAGCAGACCGATTGAAATATCCGTGTTTTCAAACATTTTAGTCAGCGTTTTGTAATGCTGAATTGCAAGAACCTCAGTCGGAGCCATCAGAGCGCTTTGCATACCGTTTCGGGCGCAGTTATAAATAAGTGCGGCGCTGACAGCAGTTTTTCCAGAGCCGACATCGCCCTGAAGCAGACGGTTCATCGGAACGGAGCTTTGCATATCCTCAACGCCCTGCGCTATTGCTCTTTTCTGAGCACCTGTCAGCTCAAAGGGAAGGGAAGCGATGAATTCCTCCGTGAAGTCCTTTTCAACGGGAACGGAGGTTGAACGGCGTGATTTGGTTCTCAGGCGCATAAGCCCCAGTTCGAGCAGAAACAGCTCCTCAAAAATCAGCCGTCTGCGAGCCTCCGACAGCATATCCTCACTCTGCGGAAAATGTATGTTTCTTAATGCGTCCTCAATTCCCATAAGGCAGTAGCGGTTTCTGATATCCTCGGGCAGGGGGTCAATGAATTTGCCTCCTGCCTCAAAGGCTGAGCGGACAAGCTTTTCAATAGCCCTTGAATTCAGCCCTGCCGTTTGGGGATATATCGGGCGCATCCTGCCGCAGTCTGTGAACTCCTCAAATTCGGGTGAAAGCATCGAGCGGTAGTAGCCCTTGCCCGTTATTTTGCCGAAAAAAAGATATTCTTTTCCGACTTCGATTTTTTCGGCGGCATATTTATTGTTGAAAAATGTTATATCAATAAGGCTTTCGCCGTCGCTGACCTCGGTTTTATAGAGGGTCATGCCTTTTCTTATCATGTGTTCACGGCAGCGTGAGCCTGCAAACGCTTTGATGCAAACGGTTTCGTTCATCGGAGCGTCTTTTATGGCAACAATTTTGCTCCAATCCTCATAGGTTCTCGGATAAAAGGTCAGCAAATCCCAAAGCGTGCGGATTCCGAGCTTTGCAAGCATTGCGGCTCGCTTTTCTCCCACGCCTTTAAGATATTTTATGCTTGAATTGAATTCCATAGCCTTACTCCGCTGAGATGATATAGTAATAAAGCGGCTGACCGCCGTAAACATAATCGATTTTTGCTTTTTTACAGCGTGAGCGCAGAGATACCGCCGCTTTTTCGGCGTTGCGTTCGTCTGCGTCTTTGCCGTAGATGATAAGAGCTTTTTTGTTAACGGATTTTTCGAGAAGTCTCTCGGCAACCTTGACTGCGGCGGCGTTCATATCCTCGCCTGCATAAATGATGTTTTCGCTTTCAATGCCGAGAATCTGACCCCGAAAAAAAGCCTTGCCCTCAAAAACGCCGTCCTTGGCGGCGTAAGTTACCGAACCGCTGAGAACAGAAGAAACTGCGTTCTGTGCTTTTGCAAGATTTTCCCGAGCGGAAATGACAGGATTAAACACCCTTGCCGCCGCAATTCCCTGAGCCGGATTCTTTGCAATGCCGACAAAAGCCGGCTTGCCGCTCATTTCCGCCGCCTGCTTTGCGGCAAGAACGGCATTTTTGTTATTCGGAGAAACAATAACGCTTTCGCACGGGCAGCGGTTGATTGCCTGAAGAATTTCTTCTGCGCTCGCATTCATTGAGCCGGAGCATTCAAGCGCCGAAACTCCTTTATTGCTTTCGAGAATATTTTTAATCCCGTCTCCGCTGCAAAGGCTGATCATGCCGCATTTGCAGCTTCTCGAAGATGCCTGAAGCCTCATGTTGTCAATCTTGATGTCGCTGAGTTCTCCGCATTCAAGCCCTGCGGCAAGAACCCTGTCGGGTCGGTTGGTGTGAACATGAATCTTTATTATTCCCGAATGTTCCGCAACTGCGGGGCAGTCACCCTCACGGGAGATTTTTTGCCGAAGCCCGGCGATATCGCCGCATTCGGCGTTGTTTATGATAAATTCCGTGCAGTATGCAAAAGGAATATCCGTCTGCTTTTCAAAAACGGGATTTGCCGGCTTTTCAGCTGCGGAGAATGAAAAGCTCCTTTGCTTTGCGCCGAGCATTCCCTCCATGATATACACAAGCCCCTGACCGCCTGCGTCAACCACGCCGTGTTTTTTCAGTATCGGCAGAAGATTCGGAGTTGATTTCAGGGAGGCTTTGGCTCCCGAAAGGGCGGCGGCAAAGGTTTCTTCCGGGCTTTTTCCACGCTGAGCCGCAGAATGAGCTTTTGAAGCCGCAATGCGGATAACCGTCAGCATCGTTCCCTCGGTCGGCTTATCAACAGAGGCATACGCCTCGTCACAGCCCGCTTCAAGTCCTTTTGCGAGAGCGGCGGAATCAATACTTTCCAATCCCTTAACGCTCTTTGCGAATCCTTTGAAAATCAGAGAAAAGATTACGCCCGAATTTCCCCTTGCACAGCGGAGAAGCCTGCCTGCGGCAAAATCCGCAAGGTCGCCTGCGCCAACGCTTTCATATTCCGCAACTGCTTTTGCACAGCCGCCGAGAGTCAAAGACAGATTTGTTCCCGTGTCGCCGTCGGGAACGGGAAAAACATTCAAAGCGTCAACTTCTTCGGCATGAAGTTTTATATTTTCCGATGCGGAAATAAGAGCGTTTTTAAGTAAATCGGAGCTTATCATAATATATCATTCCTCCCGATAACGGTCTTGATATATTATGGGATTTTTTTCAGCCGATAATACGCTTTTTCAGTCGGTTATTTAAAACTCCATGTTTCAATGTCATAAAAAACATCGCCGTCACAGCAGGCAAAATCAGCCTGCATGGCGTTAGTGTATGAAGCTGCGGCGTTCCTGTAGCAAAGCGGAATAAACGGAAGATCGTCGTTAAAGGTGTTGATGAAGTCCATAAGCTCACAGCCGCCTTCGAGAAGCTGAGTGTATCTTGCACAGGAAGCGCAGGTTTCGTCAATTCCGTAGCTGACGCTTCCGCCGCCGAGCAGGGGAGTTAAATCCATGTTTGGCGACAGGCGAACCTCTCCGATATATATATCATACGAACCGATTTCAACAGCTTCGGTGTAATACTCGGTTTCATAATTTTTGAGCAAAACCTTGAATCCGAGGCTTTTAAGGCAGGTTTCGACAAGCTGAGCGGCTTCAAGCTTGAAGCGGTTTTCTTTGTTGACAAGCAGGGATATTTCCTTGTCTTTAATATCAATTCCGGATTCCTCAATCAGCTTTGCCGCCTCCTGCAAATTTTCGGCAACAATCAGATCCTTTGAAGCGAGCTGATACCAATCGGGGTTGAAAGGCGAATAAGCCTCTCTTGCGTGACCCTGAAAAGCGGTTGCAACGATTTCACGCCTGTCAACGGCAAGGTTGACTGCTTTTCTGAGGGCGGCATTTGAAAAGACCTCGCTTTTTGAATTAAAGCCGAGAAAAACAAGATTATTTATTCCCATTTCAACCGTTTTTGCGTTGATTCTTGAAAATGTTACGCTGCTCAGGTCGTTATAATAAAAACCCGTGTTGCCGATTTCAAGGCTGCTTTCAACCGAACTGCTGTCTCTGACGGGAACAAGCATAATCGTTTTGATTGAGGGGTTAAACGACTTTTTTTCTTTGTTGACAACAAGATAAATGGATTCACCCGATTTTTGCGGAACATATCTTCCCGAACCGAGAGGAAGCTCGCCCTCAGATCCGTTCTTAACAATGGGGAAAGTAAGGCAAGCCTGAGCGTAAGGGTCGGGTCTTTTGAGAGTAAATACAAGCATATTTGAAGCGGAAATGCTTGCAGATTCAAAATTCGAGAGCTTTTCGGAATGAGACGGAGAATTTTTTGCTTTCTTGAAAGAATAAGCGACATCATCCGCAGTAACGGGGCTTCCGTCGGAGAACGAAGCCGAGCCGAGAGTGACATTAAGCGCCGTTCCGCTGACGATTGCGCTCTTCGCAATAACGGGAATCGGCTCATATGACTTGTCGAGCTTATAAAGCCCGTCATAAATCAAGCCGAGAATCTGAATATTTGCCGACATTGAGGCTGTGAACGGGTCGAGCATATCGGCTTTTGAATAAGCAAGCTTCAGAGTTTCATCCTTTGATGAGCTTATGTTAGTGACTCCCAAAGGCTCCCGGGAGTCATCGCTCTGATCCTTGCAGGCGCAGAAAAGCGTCAAAATCATAGAAAAAATAAGAATAACGGCAAGAGCCTTTTTCATCTTTAAATCTCCTTGCATAAATCGAGAATTATTTTGCCCGCCATGATAAGCCCTGCCGCCCCGGGAACGAACGGCAGACTGCCCGGCGTTTGGCGTTTGCCCGTGACCTCGTCTGTTGCCGCAGGCTTCCGGGGTTCTTCGGGCGACCAGACAACATTCAGCTTTTTAACGCCTCTTTTGCGAAGCTCGGTTCTCATAACACGGCAAAGAGGGCAAACGCTCGTCTTGTAAATATCCGAAACCGTAAACAGCGTCGGATTCAGCTTGTTGCCCGTTCCCATACATGAAATAATGGGAATTCCGAGCTGCTGAGCCTTAACGGCAAGATCGATTTTTGCGCTGACCGTGTCAATCGCATCGGCGATATAATCATAGCTGTCAAGTGAAAATTCATCGGCATTTTCGGGAAGATAGAATTTTTCAAGCGCAGTAACACGGCATTGCGGGTTGATGTCGAGAATTCTTTCGGCAACAACACCGGCTTTCGGCTTGCCGAGGGTTGAATGAAGCGCACAGAGCTGGCGGTTAAGATTGGTTGCCGCAACGGTATCGTTATCAACAACGGTCAGACTGCCGACACCCGCTCTTGCAAGCGCCTCCGCCGCATAAGACCCGACGCCGCCAACGCCGAAAAGGATAACCTTTTTCTTCGCAAGTATTTGCGTTGAATCAGAACCGAGAATCATTTCCGACCTCAAAAACTGCGAATGCTCCACCCGATAATGCCTCCTTTAATCATATTGCTATTTCAAATCTAATTTAAGATATTTTCCGTTTCCTAAAAATTCAATAAATCCTTTATCTCTTAAAAACTGTAATTGCTGACGGATTTTTGCTTTGATATTGTTATTATTAGGGTGCTTTTTTTGAAGATCTTTCTCAAAATAATATACATCTTGCAAAGTGAAATTAGCTAAAGGAATTGAATTGACACAGTTAAGAATATCCATAAGCCAACTTCGGCTGTTAATATTGCTTGTTTCAAACAGATTGCTCTTGTTGACCTGTTTATTTACTTCGTTGATATCGGACATAACTCCGTTTGAAATAACAGATATTTTTCCTTGGTTCGGAATCTTATCAATCAGAATATTGCAACCGACCCATCCTGCTCGGCGAGCGTTCATGGAAAGCGGTTTCCTCTTTTCAATGATTTCAGGCACGAAAAAATGCTTTGGAATAAAAATAAAATCACTGACTCTTAAATTATCCTTTGAATAACTCATAAAGAAAAAGTCGGGATTGTTGTTTGATGTGATTCTTGAAATCATTGTTTCGTAAGCACCGTCGCTAATTTTGCTACCCAAAACTCCGTTTTTGCTTTTTAATTCATATTCATTTTTACAAACCGGGCAGAAAAAGTCGGCAACAGGACGATTGTTTTCAAAATGATTAATTCGCTCATTTCCGCACCTTGGACAATACATGTTTTCATTTACCCATTTTTCTGTTATAACCCTTGCAATTTGTGCGTTTGAATGATAATCCGAGATATTTGTGCTACTTAATTCAAGGTTCATAATCAGACATCTCCCGCCTGTTATCAAAATTCCATATGAAATATGATTATATTATAATCCCAACTTAAAAGAAAATCAACATCTATTGTTTTAATATAAAAATAATAAACTTTTATTGTTGCAATGCGAATGATAAAGAATTCGTATTGTATATTTTTGTTCACAAAGATTTAATTTTTGTTTATTTCTTCTAATATTGACAATTTTATGAAAATGTAATAAAATGTCTTTCGTATGAAAGCCAAAATCATAGTTTATAATTCAGAAAATCGGAGGTGTTGATTTTGCCGAAAGCTGAATACAGAAGCTCAATCCGCTCAAAGAATCTGATTAAAAAAGCTCTTGCAAAGCTGATTCATACAAAAGATGTTTCAAAGATAACCGTTTCCGATATTATCAGAGAAGCGGATATCAGCCGAGGAACCTTTTATGCACATTATGCCGATGTTAACAGCGTCGTTGAGCAGATAGAGAGCGAAGAACTGCAAAAAATAATTGATTTTGTTAACCGCTTCGGAGTTGAGCGTGTTACCGACAATGTCGGTACATTCATAAAGATGATATGTGAATATCTCAGCAACGATATGGAGTATTACAGAATGCTCACGCAGTCCAATATGCTTGACAGCTTCATTTGGAGACTTGTTAACATCTATTATGACCGTCTTCTTGAAGCCCTTATTTCAACTGAGAAGCACCGTGATATCGATGAGGCGAATCTTTATCTGCTTTATATTACTTCCGCCGCAAAAACGGTTCTTGTTAATTGGCTCAGCGGAGAGATAAAGGGAACGCCCGAGCAGATTGCCGAAAGACTCGGTAAGCTGATAAGCCTTAATCAGAAATATTACGAAGATTAATAAATCAGGCGGGCGAACCTAAACAGTCAGAAGAGCGGTATAGATAATGCCGTGTGCGCTAAACTGACAACTAACAAAAAACACAGCTTGTATCGGAGAATTGAACCGATACAAGCTGATTTTTTATTTTACAGACAGAATTCCGTGTTATTGTTTTATTCCTAAACAAGCTGATATTTTCTGGTTTTACGGTTTTTGTACTAATTCACCGGCAGATTTGATAAATTCCTTAACATCATCAGGAGCATTCAGGCTGTAAAGAATTCCGTATGGAATGCTGTAATCCCAATTGACGGGGATTGAGACAAGCCCGGGGTGGACATCCTGCCAGCATTCAATTGTCAGCAGAACATTACCCGTTTCTGCGCAGCGGTTGAAAACCGATAAATCATAAAACTGAGGGGTGTTTTCAATGTGGATTTGCGGGTGATTCATTTCCAAATCATTGCGAATGAAATCATTGACCCCTGAATCCCCGGGAGTGACCATCATCAGGGTTTCGCCGTATAAATCTTCAATTTCAATACGATTTTTTGATGCGAGATGATGTTCTCTTGATACCGCTATCATTTTTTTGTATCTGCCGAGCGGCAGGAAGCTGCAAAGCGAAAGCCATGCTTTTGAATCGCAGACACCAATCAAAAAGTCGAATTTTTCCCCTAATTTTTCAATTTCCGACAGAATGCCTTCATGGTCATCCTCAAAAGGAACAAGATGAAGTTTATAGTCGGGGAAGCTTTGATTGACACGGTACCATAAATCCATAAAAGGCTTTGCAGGATTCAGCAGAGAGGTGCCGACGCAGAAAGTAGTGTCATATTTATGGGTGGCGGCGACTGCGGCGGCAATTGATTTCTTTGAGTAATCAATCATAAAAAGCGTATCTCTGTAAATCACTTCTCCTGCACGGGTTAATTGCACGCCCGACGGAGTGCGCTCTGTAAGCTTTAAATTCAAACGGTTTTCAAGCGTATTCATTTGCTTCATAACGGCAGTCGGCGAAACAAACAGTTTTTCTGCCGCTTTGGTGAAGCTTCCGCAGTCGGCAACGGCAATAAAAGTGTCAAGCAGGGGGTTATACATTTTATTCCTCCAAGAGCTAAAGCATAAACTTTTGGTTAATACAATGATAACATATCGGATATTCCGTGTCAAGGTGATGAGTGATATACTTTAAACAGGACGGAGGTTATGAAATGTCAAAAGAATTGATTGCGTTTTATTCAAGAGCAGATGAGAACTATGCTAACGGGCTAATAAAATCATTGGATGTCGGCAATACGGAGATTGCGGCAGGCATTATAAAGGAGTTAACGGGCGCTGATTTATTTAAAATTGAGCAGACTGAGCCTTATTCAAAGTCTTACAACGAATGTATTGCACAGGCGCAAGCCGATCAGCGGCAGAATGCCCGCCCTAAACTGAAAAATCTGCCTGAATCGATTGACGAATACGATGTGATTTATCTCGGATATCCGAACTATTGGAGCACGATGCCCATGGCGGTATTCACATTTTTGGAGCATTTTGATTTCAGCGGAAAAACAATTAAGCCTTTCTGTACCCACGAAGGCAGCGGCCTCGGCAGCAGCATCGGCGATATCAAGAAGTTATGCCCCGACGCAAAGGTCGAAAAAGGTCTTGCAATTCACGGCGGCAGAGTTAAGCAGGCAAAGAATGAGATTGAAAAATGGATTTAAGTTGAAATGAGGTGTAACTATGGCTAAGGTTACGGCAGGGAGAGATGAGCTCGGCACATTCGCTCCGAAATTTGCCGAGCTTAACGATGATGTGCTGTTCGGCGAGGTTTGGTCGAGGGACGATAAGCTGTCCGCAAGGGACAGAAGCATTGTGACCGTAACTGCGTTGATGGCAAGCGGAATTTTGGATAATTCTTTAAGGTTTCACTTATCAAATGCGAAGGCTCACGGAGTAACAAAAGATGAAATTGCGGAAAT
This sequence comes from Acutalibacteraceae bacterium, assembly GCA_051881575.1. GTDB lineage: Bacteria > Bacillota > Clostridia > Oscillospirales > Acutalibacteraceae > CAG-177. The sequence goes on from JBJEQD010000007.1 coordinate 12,280, forward strand.
TCTTACTCACGCTGCTTTTTATGCAGGCTGGCCAAAGGCTTGGGCGGCATTCCGCATGGCAAAAGATATCTGGGAGGAATAACATAATGAAAAAAGTATTGATTATTTCGGCAAGTCCGAGAAAAAACGGTAACTCCGATATCCTGTGCGACAGATTTGCACAGGGTGCGTCCGAGAGCGGCAACACGGTTGAAAAAGTGTTTCTTTCATCAAAGAATATCGGTTACTGCCGTGGTTGCGGTGTTTGCAACTCGACGCACAAATGCGTTCAGAAAGATGATATGGCGGAAATTCTTGACAAAGCGGTTAATTCCGATGTGATTGTTCTTGCAACGCCGGTATATTTCTACACAATGGACGGACAGATGAAAACCTTTATTGACAGAACCGTTCCGAGGTATACGGAAATCAAAAATAAAGATTTTTACTTCATTATGACGGCGGCAGATACCGAAAAATCAAGCCTTGAAAGAACTCTTGAAGCGTTCAGGGGCTTTACGGAGGATTGCCTTGACGGAGCGAGAGAAGCAGGCATCATTTACGGCGTCGGAGCATGGAAGCCCGGTGAGATAAAGGCTACTCCGGCTTATTATGAAGCCTATGAAATGGGAAAAAGGGTCTGAATAATTACGGAGGAATGAATTATGGAATATGTAACATTATCTAACGGAGTGAAAATGCCGATTTTAGGCTACGGCGTTTATCAGGTCACAAAAGAAGAATGTGAACGCTGTGTTCTTGACGCTTTAAAGGCGGGATACAGACATATCGATACAGCGCAGTCATATTTCAACGAGGAAGAAGTCGGTTCTGCAATTGTTAAATCGGGTGTGCCGAGAGAAGAAATCTTTCTGACAACTAAAGTATGGATTGAGCATTACGGCTATGAGCAGGCTAAGGCTTCGGTTGGGGAATCGCTTCGTAAGCTCAGAACGGATTATATTGATTTGGTTCTGCTTCATCAGCCGTTCTCCGATGCTTACGGTGCATGGAGGGCTCTTGAAGAATTGTACGGTGAGGGAAAAATCCGTGCGATAGGTATTTCAAACTTTTATGCCGACCGTATGGTTGATTTTGCGGCTTTTAACCGAATAAAGCCTATGGTTAATCAGATGGAAACTCATATTTTCAATCAGCAGAAGGACTTGAAAGAATGGGCTGACAAGTACGGTATCCGTTTGGAGGCTTGGGCGCCTTTCGGAGAGGGACGCAATGGGACTTTTGAAAACACCGTTATCGCCGAAATCGGCGCAAAATACGGAAAAACCCCTGCGCAGGTTATGCTGCGCTGGAATATTCAGCGAGGTATAGTTGTAATCCCTAAATCAACCCATTTCGAGCGCATGAAAGAAAACTTCGATGTTTTTGATTTTGAGCTGTCAGATGAAGATATGGCGGCTATTGCGGCTCTGGATAAAAACGAAAGCTCATTTTTCTCCCACCGGGATCCGTCTATGGTTGAATGGTTTGTCAAAATGGTTGAGGAGAGAAAAAGACAGCAGGACTGCTCAAAAGAGAAGAAGAGTTGGTAAAATATTTTAAAATCAGAAAAAAGAGAGCGGAGGCATAATTGATGAAATTAAATTTAACACAGGAATGGGATAAAACCTTTCCTGAAAGCAATAAGGTTAATCATAGCAAAGTAACATTTCATAACCGTTACGGAATTACCCTTGCGGCGGATATGTACACGCCGAAAAATGCACAGGGTAAGCTTCCGGCAATTGCGGTAAGCGGACCTTTCGGTGCGGTTAAGGAACAGGCATCCGGATTGTATGCGCAAACGATGGCGGAGCGAGGATTCCTGACGATTGCTTTTGACCCGTCATTCACGGGTGAAAGCGGCGGTGAACCGAGATATATGGCTTCTCCCGACATCAATACCGAGGATTTTCAGGCAGCGGTTGATTTTCTGTCTGTACAGGACAATGTGGACTGTGAAAGAATCGGAATCATCGGCATATGCGGTTGGGGCGGTCTTGCATTGAATGCGGCGGCGATTGATACCAGAATTAAAGCAACCGTAACCTCGACCATGTACGATATGAGCCGTGTAAACGCTAAAGGCTATTTTGATTCCGAAGACAGCGAAGCAGCTCGTTATGAGAAACGGAAAGCATTAAACGCTCAGCGAACGACGGAATACAGATCCGGAACCTATGTGCGTGGCGGCGGTGTTGTGGATCCGTTGCCTGAAGATGCACCGTTTTTTGTAAAAGACTATTACGATTACTATAAAACCGAGCGAGCTTATCACAAGCGTTCTCTTAACTCCAATGAGGGCTGGAATATAACAGGCTGTATGTCCTTTCTGAATATGCCGATTTTACGGTACAGCAATGAAATCCGCAGTGCAGTGCTGATGATTCACGGAGAAAAAGCACATTCCTGTTACTTCAGTAAGGACGCCTTTTCCGATATGATGAGAGATAACGCTTATACGGATAACAAGGAGTTAATGATTATTCCCGATACGGTACATACCGACCTGTATGACGGCGGCAACAAAGGCGCAATTCCTTTTGACAAAATGGAACAGTTTTTCAAAGAAAATCTGAAATGAGAAGAAAGGAAAGGTAAAGTAAAGGAAAATGACTATGAAAAAAATATTTTCATTCATTATGAGCTTTTTACTCATATTAACCCTTGGTGCGTGCGCAGGTCAAAGCCCTGAAAACTCGGGCGGCAATCAGGAAATCCGGCAGACAGACAGCGAAACTGCCGAAGCGGAAAAAACATTATCCGAAAGCAAAAATGAAGCTTCGGGCGGTAAAACATTGGTTGTTTATTTTTCTGCAACGGGAAATACAAAAGAAGCCGCCGAATATATTGCTTCTGCGACGGGCGGTGATTTGTTTGAGCTTATTCCCGCAAAACCTTACAGCAGCGAGGATTTGAATTGGAACGATGAAAACAGCCGTGTTGTTTACGAACACAATCATCCCGACGAAAGAGATGTTGCGCTTAATGCCGTAACTGTTGAAAACTTTAATGAATATGATACCGTATTCATTGGTTAAGGTGATGGGAGTTGAACACAATATGCCGAAAATTTGATATTACGGCGTA
>JBJEQD010000008.1:0-57015 GCA_051881575.1 Acutalibacteraceae bacterium
GTAAGGGCAAATCTGCCACGAGAAACCGTGGTTCGGATTATTACCGTTACCCTAAATATTTTTTCAGCGCATTTTCGCTGCTGTTTGTCAGCCCGTCAAGAACTATATTTTCAAGAATATCTTCAAACCGCTTTTTTTCAACCGAGTCGAGCGCTTCAAGCGCACTGCTCTGAGTGAGATTCAGCATTTCTCTTGCCCGTTTTATGAACGCATTGCGGCATTTTTCGTTATCAATATCGGAATATTCCGCCCTGAAAGGATTGAAATTCCCGCTTTTAAGGTCGCTTTTGAGGTCGTCTGCGGCATCAAGTATATAAACATATCTGCCGACCATATAGCCGAGCGAATAAAGAGAATTTTTTTTGTTTCCGTCAAAGCCGAATGATATTATTTTGCCGAGAGCGTCTGCGCTCGGGTGAGCGGCGGCGTCAATGCAGCAGGACGGGTCGGCTTCGGCTTCCGACTGCCGTGCCATAGCCTCGGCAACGGCTTTTTCGGCTTCGGGAGCAAGACGGGCGGCTTTTTTGTGCATGAGCCTGACGATTGGATAAAGCAGGCAGGCGGCGATTTTTGATTTCATCCCCGAATCGTGAAGATTGTCAACGATTTTATAATATGTCAGAATAATAACCGCATGGGAGCAGTAGTCAAGCTCCTGCTTTGATGAACAGACGGAGCATTTTTTTGCGGGGTTATAAGGACAGCGTTTTCTCGAAAAACTGCATCCGTTTTCTGCGGCTGAAAGGCGGAGAATTGCCGCAAAGGCAAAATCATAGCTCAGAAAAAGCTGTGCAATCGGAGAATAGTTTCTGCCGAGAGCCCTGCAAAGAGAGCAGTAAACGCCCTGATAAAGCTCAAAATCCCTGATTTTCATTTCGGGCTTAAACGCCTTGACATAACCGAGCAAATTCAATCCTCCATCATTATGATTCACATTATATTTTATATTATAAATTGATTGAAACGGTTAACATATTGTAAATTTTACGCATTTTTCGATTGATTTTTTATAAAAATCATGCCGTTATCCGGCAATCCTTGATTTTGCACGGGAATAATGATATAATCCTGAAAAAAGCAAAAGGAGCAAGAGAAAATGACCGATATTATTTTTTCTTTTGATACCGAGGATTTCACCTCCGATGTCTCGGCAAATGCAATAAAGCGTGAGGCGGATATACTCAGCTCCGAGGGAGTAAAAGGCTGTTTCTGCCTCGTCGGGCTTTTGGCTGAACAGCTTTTGAACCACGGCAGGAATGATGTTCTTGAAGCGCTCTCTCACCATGAAATTCAGCTTCATACTTACGGCCACACCCTGCATCCGATGCTTAATGAATATACCGATATTGCCGATTTTGATGCCGCAAGGAACGAGGTTATAAGGCAGGAGACAGCCGCTCTTGTCGCCATAAAAAAAGCGACGGGAACCGAGCAGGTCTTCGCCGCCGTGCCGCCCGGAAATCAGAAAAGCTATGCGGCGATGTATGCATATGCCGATATGGGAATTCCGATTTTTGCGGATACGCTCTGTGACCCTGTGGACGGGAGCGGAGCGTTCTATTGCAACATTTATAATATTGATTATACATTCTGCATGGAAAGCGTGTTTTTCAAAGGCGGAGAAAAAGAAATAAAAGCCGAGCTTGATAAGCTTGCTTCAAGAAAACGGGCGGTTATTTATACTCATCCCCATATCAGCCTTTTCAAAGAGCATTGGGACATCATAAATTACGATAAGAAAAATATTTACCCGTTCGGTAAGTGGAAAGAAGCTCCACGCAGGAGCGAGGAGGAAAGCGAAAAGTTCTATGAAAATCTCGGTTTGCTTCTAAGACTTGTAAAAGCCGATCCGAGATTTCGCATAATCACATACGGAGAGCTTGCAAAGGAGCTTGCCGCACGCCCCGAAAGAACCGTTTCGGTTTCGGATATTCCGAGACTCAGAGAGTGGCTTTCACACGGGCTCAGACCGACTGAGGGAGAGGGTTCTCTTTCAGTTGCAGATATTTTCCTTGCCTGCCGTGACCTGCTCTGCGGCAAGGAAACACATGTCTGCGGAAAAACCAAGGGATTCCTTGAAGCTCCGAGAGGGATAAGCGAGCCTGTAACCGTGACGGCAGATGAAATAAGACAGTCAGCCGCTTCAATAGCCGAGGACGGCTTTCTGCCCGTTCAGATATGGGTCAACGGCAAGGCTCTCGGCACGGCGGACTGGCTCCGTGCGGCAATGGCTGTGCTTTGCGGAGAAGAGACCGTGACCGTCGCTCCGGGCGAACAGCTTGTTTCGCTCGATATCCTGCCCCGTGTGCGTGACTGCGCCTTTGCGGGCACTTGGAGACACAGCGACGATTTCAAGGATAAATATTTATCCGACCGTCTCAGACTTCAATGCTGGACTCTCAGATTTTAACAGCTGCATTTTCTTATATTTTGATTATTTTTTTATAAATATGCTTGAAATATCCATAGAAAATGTTTAAAATAAAACAAGCAAAAGAAACAGGAGGTTTAAGATATGGCAAGATTTTTATTCTCGGCGTTTGCCGACGAAGCCTCGGCAGATATTCTTGAGCAGATTTCCGCCTGCAAGGCGAACGGCATTGAGTATATCGAACTGAGAAATGTTAACGGCAAAAACATTTCCAATTTTACCGTTGACGAAGCAAAGGAGCTTAAAAAGACTCTTGATGAGAACGGAATGAAGGTTTCGTCAATCGGCTCTCACTACGGCAAGATTGAAATTACCGATGATTTTGCTCCTCATTTTGAGGCTTTCAAGAATACCGTTGCGGTCGCAAAGGTTCTTGAAGCAAAGTATATCCGCATGTTCAGCTTCTATTTCACAAAGGGCGAGAGCTTTGAGGAATACAAGGACGAGGTTTTTGCAAGGCTCGGCGCAATGGCGGATTATGCCTATGAAAACGGCGTTCTTTGCTGCCACGAAAACGAAAAAGAGATTTACGGCGATATTCCCGAAAGATGCCTTCAGATTGCAGAGCATTTCGGCGAAAAGCTCGGTTGCATTTTTGACCCTGCCAACTATATTCAGAGCGGCGCTGATACCGCCGAGGGCTTCAAAATGCTCAAAGGATATATTACATACATGCACATCAAGGACGCTGTTGCAGGCTCGGGCAATGTTGTTCCCGCAGGTCACGGCGACGGTCATCTTGAAGAAATCCTCCGTGAGCTTGACAAAAATGAGAGAGAATATATTCTTTCCGTTGAACCACACCTTAAAGTATTTGACGGCCTTGCGGCTCTTGAAACCGACGACAAATCGGCAGAGGGAATGAACAAGGAATATGTTTATCCCGATAACAACGCTTCTTTCTCGGCTGCCTGCTCGGCCATTCACGAGATGATAGAAACCAAGATTCAGCCCGTCAGATTCGGCATAATCGGCGTTGGCAACATGGGTTCGTCTCATATCCAGATGAATCTTGAGGGCAAGCACAGAGAGCTTCGCTTCGTTGCCTGCGCAGATATCAACCCCAAAAAGCTTGAAGCGGCAAAGAAGCTTATGCCCTCTCTCAAAACTTTTAATTCAGCCGAGGAGCTTATTGACAGCGGCGAGGTTGATGCGGTTATAATTGCAACTCCGCACTATGACCATTCGCCCATCGCTCAGTATGCTTTCAAGAAAGGCGTTCATGTTCTCACCGAGAAGCCTGCCGGCGTTTACACAAAGCAGGTTCGTGAAATGAACGAGGCGGCGGCAAAAACCGACCTTGTTTTCGGAATCATGTACAATCAGCGCACAAACTGCGTTTACAGAAAAATGCGTGAGCTTGTTCAGAGCGGCGAGCTCGGCGAAATCAAGAGAGTTAATTGGATTATAACCGATTGGTACCGCACCCAGGCTTATTACAATTCGGGCGGATGGCGTGCAACCTGGGCAGGTGAAGGCGGCGGAGTTCTGCTCAACCAGTGCCCCCACAACCTTGACCTTTGGCAGTGGATTTGCGGAATGCCCGTTAAAATCAGAGCCTTCTGCCATGAGGGCAAGTGGCATGACATAGAGGTTGAGGACGATGTTACGATTTATGCCGAATATGCAAACGGCGCAACGGGAACATTTATCACAACCACGGGCGACTGCCCCGGCACAAACAGATTTGAGATCACTCTTGACGGCGGCAAGCTCGTCTGCGAGGATAACAAGCTTCGCCTTTATAAGCTTGACGGCATGACTTCGGAGCATCTCAAGACCTGCGAAAACGGCTTTGAAAAGCTCAGCGGCGAATGGATTGATGTTGAGACCGACGGCATGAACAAACAGCATTCGGAGGTCACGAATAAGTTTGCCGCCGCCGTTCTGAGAGGCGAGCCGCTTGTTGCAAGAGGCGAGGAGGGCATCAGAGGTCTTTCAATCTCCAACGCCGCTCATCTTTCCTCATGGCTCGGCAAAGAGGTCACCGTTCCCGTTGACGAGGAGCTTTACTATTCCGAGCTTCAGAAAAAGATTGCTTCGGGAACTGCCGAAAAGAAAAATGTTTCTGAGCAGGTTCAGAGCGATATGTCGTCAACCTTTTGACGGAATACTGTCGGGAGGATATTTCTTATGAACATTGCCGTTGTCGGCTGCGGAAATATTTCAAAAATGCATTTAAAAGCATTGAGCGAAAGCCCTGATTTGAAAATTGCCGCCGTTGCCGATATAAAGCCCGAAAGGGCAGATGCCGCAGCAGAGCAATACGGCGCAAAGGCATATTACGATTTTGACGAACTTTTGAAAAACGAAAAGCTTGACGCCGTTCATATCTGCACCCCTCATTATCTCCACACGGAAATGGCGATAAAGGCGCTCGAAGCGGGGGCGAATGTGTTGATTGAAAAGCCCTGCTCCGTTTCGGCGGCAGAGGTTGAGACGCTCAGAGCGGCTCAGTCAAAGAGCGGAAAGCAGGTTGCCGTCTGCTTTCAGAACAGATATAACAACTGCGTTTGCCGAGCAAAGGAGCTTATCGCTTCAGGCTCTCTCGGAAGGGTTGAGGCGTTAAGAGCGTTTGTGACCTGGGGCAGAGGAGCGGGCTATTATTCCGACGATTGGCACGGCACTCTCGACAAGGAGTGCGGCGGAGTGCTGATTAATCAGGCGATTCATACGGTCGATCTTGTTGAGTATCTCGGCGGAAAATGCAAAAAGCTTTCGGCTCATGTTTCAAACGATCACTTAAAGGGAATAATTGAAGTTGAGGACACCGCAAATCTGCTCATGGAGCTTGACGGCGGAGCAACCGCAATTTTCTATGCAACGACGGCATATGCCGAAAATTCCCGTGTTTTTGTTGAAATAAAGCTTGAAAAAGGCAAGCTGAGGATTGAGGGCGAAACCCTCTATTCAGTCGATGAAAACGGAGTAATCGAAAAGCTCTGCGGCAAGGCTGATGCCGAATATTACGGTCAAAGCTATTGGGGCAGCGGCCATTCGGCATTGATAAAGGATTTTTACGATTGCCTGAGAACAGGCAGGAAATTTGAAATTGACGCCTTTGAGGGCGGCGAAGCGGCGAAAATCGTTGCCGCAGCCTATGAATCCTCAAAATCGGGCGAAAGCGTTGAAATCAAATGATTTCGGCGCAGAAAGGAGTTAAACATGTTTCACGAAAATTTGAAAGGCAGAGTTGCCGTTGTAACAGGCGGCGGCGGAGTTCTTTGCAGCGGATTTGCAAAGGATCTTGCTTCTCTCGGCGTTAAGGTTGCGGTTCTCGACCTCAGGGAGGAAGCGGCTCAGACTGTTGTTGACGAAATTAAGGCTCAGGGCGGCACGGCGGTTGCCGTTGCCTGCAATGTGCTTGAAGCGGAAAGCCTTGAAGCGGCAAGAGCAAAGGTCAACGCAGAGCTTGGCCCCTGCGACATTCTTATCAACGGTGCAGGCGGCAATTCACCCCTCGGCACAACCACCAAGGAAACTCTTGAACTGAAAGATGTTGCCGAAAAGGCGGAGGGCGTCAAGACCTTCTTTGACCTTGACGCAAAAGGCATTGAGTTTGTGTTTAACCTCAATTTCCTCGGCACTCTGCTCACAACGCAGTGCTTCGCAAAGGATATGCTCGGCAGAGAGAACACAACGATTCTCAATGTGTCCTCAATGAACGCATTCAAGCCCCTCACCAAGATTCCCGCTTATTCGGCGGCAAAGGCGGCTGTTTCAAACTTCACGCAGTTCATGGCGGTTCACTTTGCCGATGTCGGCATCAGAGTTAACGCTCTTGCACCCGGATTTTTCTCAACGATTCAGAATCAGAAGCTTCTTTATAATGAGGACGGCTCGCTCACGCCCCGTTCCGATAAGATTCTGACCCACACTCCCATGCACCGTTTCGGCGTTCCCGCCGACCTCACCGGCGCTCTCGTGTTCCTCTGCGACGAGGAATATTCGGGCTTCATTACCGGCGTTGTTCTCCCCGTTGACGGCGGATTCTCGGCTTATTCGGGCGTATAATATCAAAATAACAAAATGCCCCTGCGGCGTGCATTTTAGCACATCGCAGGGGTATTTTTCTGCATTGATTTCGGTTATATTATTCAGCGTCGTCGGCATTCTCCCAGTTATGCCATACTGCCTGAACATCGTCATTATCCTCAAACATTTCAAGCATTTTTGCCATGTTCTTGATGTCGTCGGGGTTGGTGAGAGTTGTGTATGTTGAGGGAACATATTCAACCTCTGCGGAGATGAAGGTGTAGCCCTTTGCTTCAAGATCTTCACGGACTGCGCCGCAGTCAAGAGGCTCGGTTCTGATTTCAAAAACTCCGTCGTCGGTCAGGAAATCGGTTGCGCCCGCTTCAAGAGCGTCCTCCATGAGCTTGTCTTCGTCAACGCCCTCCTGCTCGATAACGATAACGCCCTGCTTTGAGAACATGAACGAAACACAGCCCGACTGACCCATGTTTCCGCCGTATTTGTCGAAATAGTGGCGCATGTCGCCTGCGGTTCTGTTGCGGTTGTCGGTAAGGGTTTCAACGATAACGGCAACGCCCGAAGGGCCGTAGCCCTCATAGACGATTTCTTCATAGTCTGCGCCGCCCGTTTCGCCGGCAGCCTTTTTGATGATTCTTTCAATGTTATCGTTGGGAACATTGTTTGCCTTAGCCTTTGCGATAACATCTTTAAGCTTTGAGTTTGAAGCAGGGTCGGGGCCGCCCTCACGAACGATAACGGCAATCTCTCTGCCTATTTTAGTGAAAACCTTTGCTCGCTGATTATCGGTTTTTTCTTTCTTTCTCTTAATTGTGCTCCATTTTGAATGGCCTGACATATAAAAACCTCACTTTTTGCATTTTTAACCTTGATATTATATAACAAGAATACGGGACTTGTCAAGATTTTGTTGATGTTGATCTCTTTTCTCTGTAGAACTCAAATTTTTCTCCGTCGGCAATCTGCGGCTTTTCACCGTCTGCACCGGGAATTGCATCGGAATTTGCGGCGTCAAAAACAAGAGAATCTCCGTCGATTTTGAAAACATATTCCGCTCCGTTGTCTGCGGTGAGCTTAACGGCTTCGGTTCCGATTTCATATGTTCCCGTGATATATCTCTCAACGCTGTTGAAGCAATCAAGAGAAAATCTGCCGTTATCCCTCAGATAAAGCCTTGTCGGAAATCCGTCGCTGTTGGTTGTCTTGTAGACGGAGCCGGGGTTTATGCCTTTCGGTGATGAAGAACAAGCGCCGAGAAGAAGAATCAATGCGGCGATGAGAACGCAGAGCAGTTTTTTCATTTTATGTCTGTCCTTTCAAAAAAGAAAATTCTTTTATCGCTGAGCCGTTTTCAGCCCGGCGATGCCTCAGATTGATTTATTAAAACCGTTGCCGAGAATCTCGTTTGCTTCGCTGACAATGATAAATGTTTCATCGTCAATTGATTTGACCGTTTTGAGAATTCCCGAGATTTCCGCTTTTCTCGCAACGCAGAGCAGAACGCTTTTCTCCTGACCCGTGTATGCGCCGACAGCGGGAATGATTGAAACACCACGCCTTGACGAGCCGACAATTCCTTTTGCAACCTCGTCCGCCTTGTCGGTGACGATCATCAGCATTTTGCCGTTGCCCGTGCCGTAAATCATGGCGTCAATGACCTTTGTGCTCACGAAAATAAGAATTATCGCATAAAGGCCGCTCTCAATGCTCTTGAAAACAAGCATTCCCGAGCCGACAACCATTGCGTCGGCAATCATAACGACCGTTCCGACGGTGATATGGGGGAATTTTTTGTGAACAAGCCTTCCGACGATGTCCGTGCCGCCGCTTGTTGCACCCGTTATCATAATCAGCCCGAGCCCCGCTCCTTGAAGCAGACCGCAGAAAAGAGCGGCAAGGATTCTGTCGCCCGTATATGCGGGCATGAAGATTGAAAACACATCAAGAGCCACCGAAAGCACGACCGTGACCCAGAGCGTTCTTGCAACCAGTCTTTTGCCGAGAAAAATCCACATCAGAATCAGCAGGGGAATGTTCAGCACAAGGTTGACCGTTCCGACGGGCAGATCGAAAAGATGATTCAGTATGACCGCAATGCCCGTAACTCCGCTCTGAGCTATTGAATTCGGAATTGAGAAGCTGTTAACGCCTATCGCATAGAGCGAACAGCCGATGAACCACATAAGGTTATTTTTAAGAAGCTCTAACACATTTTCTTTTTTCATAGCTTTTCTCCGTCAATCCTCAGCTTCACGGCTGATTATGCCGTAAAGATAATTGATTCTGTCAATATTTCCTTTCAGATAAAGCCAGCCGAAAAGGGATTCAAGCCCTGTTGCGTAGTGATAATCTGCGCTTGAAGCGTTTTTCGGTATGCCGCCCGTGTGAGCGTTGCGCCCACGCTTAAAGACCGCCGTTTCCTCCTCGGTAAACTCGGGGAGCAGGAGCTTTGCGGCTTTTGCCTGAGCGGCGGCGCAGACCTTTTTTGCCGCCATCGGATGCAGAGCGCCGACGGGGCGGTTTGCGCTGCAAAGAAGCTCGCTTCTGACAAGCAGGTCAAACACCGTGTCGCCGACAAATGCCAGCGCAAGCGGGCTGAATGCCGAAACATCGGCGTCTTTTTCAAGCAATGAATTCATTCTTCACCCTCCGCAATCAGTTGACAAAGTCAAACTCAAGGTCATAGATTGAAACCGTGTCGCCCTCGTTGATGCCTTTTTCACGCAGAGCGTCAATTATTCCGCTTGAGTTAAGCACTCTTTGAAAGTATTGGAGAGATTCGTAATCGTCAAGGTCGGTGCGCTGAAGAATTTTGAGAAGCCACGGCGCTTCAACGAAATAAACATCGTCCTCAACATGAATGCTGAAGCCTTTATCCTGCTGCTTTTCAAACAGCTCAACGGGTATGGATTCAGTTTCGTATTTTTTGATGGGCGGCAAAGTCTGAAGCTTGTTCCAGACTGCGCTTATCAGCTCGCTTGTGCCCTCGGCAATCGGAGCGCACATGGTATGATATTCATAGCCGTTTTCGGCAAAATATTTTTCAAGCCTTTCAAGCTGTTCGTCGCTCGCAAGGTCGATTTTGTTGGCAACAACGATTTGCGGACGCTTCGCAAGCTCCGGGTCGAATTTTTCAAGCTCTTTGTTTATGATTTCAAAATCCTCAATCGGGTCTCTGCCCTCACTGCCTGCGGCGTCAATAATATGAACCAGCAGACGGCAGCGGTCAACATGGCGAAGAAATTCGTGACCGAGGCCGACTCCGTCGCCTGCGCCTTCAATAAGGCCGGGAATATCCGCCATAACAAACGAACTGCCCTCGCCGAGCGAAACAACGCCGAGCACGGGAGTGATGGTGGTGAAATGATAATTCGCAATTATCGGCTTCGCTTCGCTGACAACCGAAACGAGGGTTGATTTTCCGACATTCGGGAAGCCGAGCAGACCGACATCCGCAAGAAGCTTCAGTTCAAGGCTGACCTCCCATTCCTCGCCGGGAGTGCCGTTCTTTGCAAATCTCGGAACCTGCCTTGTCGGGGTTGCAAAATGGGGATTGCCCCAGCCGCCTCTGCCGCCCTTTGCGGCAATGAAAGGCTCATCGCCCGACATATCCGCCATAACTGCGCCGCTTTCGGTTTCTCTGATAATCGTTCCTCTCGGAACCCTGATTATCAGATCTTCGCCCCGTCTGCCGTTCTTGCGCCCGCCCGAGCCGTTTTCGCCGTTGGGAGCGGTGTATTTGCGCTTGTATCTGAAATCGGCAAGGGTGGCAAGGTTATCGTCAACCTGAAAGACGATGTTGCCGCCTCTGCCGCCGTCGCCGCCGTCAGGTCCGCCTGCGGCAACATATTTTTCTCTGCGGAAGCTGACGGCTCCGTTGCCGCCGTTGCCCGCCTTGATTTTAATTTTTGCAATGTCAACAAACATAATTTTTCCTAACCTTTATATTAATTATCCTAATAATATTATTATACACAGGTTTTTGCCGATTTACAATAGCAATATTGCGAAAATAAAACTCGGTCTGCACACAACAGACCGAGTTTCGGATAAAGAAGTTCACTATATGTAAATCGGGTGTTTAGGGTAACGGAGATTATTGCCGTTACCCTATCGAAGCTCTTTGCAGTCGTTCTCACCCGAAACAATGCAGACTGCAAGCGTTGCGATCAGTGCCGAAGCAATCAGAACGCATAAAAGAAATGCTTTAATCATTTGTTTTGTCCCCCTTTGAGTTTTCGGCAAAGCAGGGGAGGCGCCGCTGCGAACGGCGCTTCTGCTTTCCGTTTCTTTTGTCCCTTCGTTATATAAGTGTTGCGAAAAACTGTTTTTGTTGCATAAAAAAAGAAAAAAATGAAAAAAGCCCGCAATGCTTGAAAAACATTACGGGAAAATCTATTTGTAATTATTCGTTAATTGCTTCAATTAGTTTGTCAATAGCAAGCTCAAGCAGTTCAAAGGGAATATTCAGCGGGGGGAGCAGGCGAACCTTGGTTTTTGCGCTGATAACAAGCACGCCCTTTGCCATGGCGGCGGCGATAACCTCTTTTGCGGGCTTTTCGCACTCAACGCCGAGCATTAGCCCCTTGCCCGTGATGCTCTTAACGCCCTTGCAGGCTGAAAGCCGTGAGATTATGTATTCGCTCCGTTTGCATACTCCGTCAAGCATTTCATCGTCAAGCCTTGAAAGAATGCTGAGCGCACCTGCGCAGCAGATTGGATTTCCGCCGAAGGTCGAGCCGTGGGAGCCGGGAGTGAGAACATCCTTGACCTTTTCGCCGAGCATGGTGCAGCCGAGCGGCAGACCGCCCGCCAGACCCTTTGCGGTTGAAACGATATCGGGCGTGATGCCGTAATTCATGTAGCTGTAAAGCTTGCCCGTTCTGCCGTTGCCGGTCTGAACCTCGTCGATAATGACAAGCATATTCTTCTCTTTTGCGATTTTGCAAACTCCGTCAACAAAATCCTCGCTCAGCGGGCAAACGCCGCCCTCGCCCTGAACGGTTTCCATCATTATTGCGGCGCAGCCGTTGCTCTCCGCAAGCTCACGCACGCTGTTGATATCGTTCGGCTCGGCGTAGACAAAGCCGGGAGTGAAGGGACCGAAATCCTTGTGAAAAACATCCTGACCCGTTGCGGCAAGGGTGGTTATTGTTCTGCCGTGAAAGCTGTTTTTGAGGGTGATTATCGTTGAATTTCCCTCGCCCTTATTCTTCAAAGCCCAAAGGCGTGCCGCCTTGATGGCGCATTCGTTTGCTTCCGCTCCCGAGTTTGAAAAGAAAACCTTTTTCATGCCCGTCTTTTCGCAGAGCATTTCGGCAAGCTTCGTGCAAGGCTCGCTGTAGTAAAGATTTGAGGTATGGCTGAGAGTCGAAGCCTGAACGGTGACCGCTTCAAGCCATTCTGCATCGGCGGCGCCGAAAATGTTAACGGCGATACCGCTTGCAAGGTCTATGTATTCGTTGCCGTCCTCATCGTAGAGCAGAGCGCCGTTGCCCTCGGTGAGCGCAAGGGGGAATCGGGCGTATGTTCCTGCAATGTATTCTTTGTCCCTTTCAAAAATATCCATTTTCTGTCCTTTCTCAGCCCTGAACAAACATTGTTCCGAGCCCTTCATCCGTCAGCGTTTCAATCAGCAGAGAATGGGGAATTCTGCCGTCGATGATAAATACTTTTTTAACTCCCATGCGGATAGCCTCACGGCAGCAGTCGATTTTCGGAATCATGCCGCCCGAGATGATGCCCTCGTTGACAAGCTGGGGAATGTCGCTGACATAAATCTTGGGAATGAGCGTTTCGGGATTTTCTTTGTCACGCAGAATGCCCGCAATGTCGGTCATTGAAATCATGCTTTCCGCTTTCAGCACGCCTGCAATTTTTGCGGCGGCGGTGTCGGCGTTGATATTATAAACATTGCCGTCCTTGTCGTAGCCCGTGGTTGAAACAACGGGGATATATCCCATTTCAAGCAGGTCAAGAATGGGCTGAGGATTAATGCCCGTGATTTCGCCGACATAGCCGAGCTTTTCGCTTTTAGGCTCTGCCGTGATAAGTCCGCCGTCTGCGCCGCAAAGCCCGATTGCCTTGCAGCCGAGAGTGCCGAGCAGGGCGACAAGGCTTTTATTGACCTTGCCCGCAAGCACCATCTGAACGATATCCGCAGTCTCTTTGTCGGTGACACGCAATCCGTCAACAAATTCGCTCTTTTTGCCGATTTTGCCGAGCATCTCGTTGATTTCGGGGCCTCCGCCGTGAACGAGAACAACTTTTATGCCGATAAGAGAAAGCAGGGCGATATCGCCCATGACGGCGTTTTTGATGTCCTCGTTTATCATGGCGTTGCCGCCGTATTTGATAACGATAATCTTGTTTGAGTATTTCTGAATATAAGGCAGGGCTTCAACGAGCACACGGCCTCTCATTGTGTTTGAAATGTCCATTTTATTATCTCCTCAGGTTCTGTAGTCGCCGTTTATTTTAACATAATCATAGGTCAGGTCGCAGCCCCATGCGGTTGCGCTTTCGTTGCCGCTGTTGAGATTTATGAGCACCTGAATTTCTTTTTCGATAAGTATTTCTTTTGCCTTTTCTTCAGAAAAATCAACGCCCGCTCCGTTCTTGCAGACCTCGATTTCACCCGATGCCGACTTGAACGAAACATCGATTTTTTTAACATCAACATCTGCTCCGCTGTAGCCTATGGCGCAGAGAACTCTGCCCCAGTTGGCGTCTGCGCCGAACATTGCCGCCTTGAAAAGTGAGGAGCAGATGACGGATTTTGAAACCGTAACGGCTGTCTGCTTTGAATCCGCACCGCTGACGATGCATTCAAGCAGCTTTGTTGCGCCCTCGCCGTCGCCCGCAATCATGCGGCAAAGGTGAGTTGTGACGGCGTTCAGAGCCTTGCAAAATTCATCAAAAGCCTCGCCCTCGCAGGTGATTTCTTCGTTGCCCGCAAGACCGTTTGCCATGACGGAAACCATGTCGTTTGTCGAGGTGTCGCCGTCAATGCTGACCATATTGAACGAGCTTTTAACATCCTTGCTCAGAGCCTTTTGAAGCATTTCACGGGATATTGCCGTGTCGGTCGTAACGAAAACGAGCATCGTTGCCATGTTGGGATGAATCATGCCCGAGCCTTTGGCAATGCCGCCGATTCTGCATTCCTTTCCGCCGATTTCAAAGGAATATGAAACGCATTTCTGAATTGTATCGGTTGTCATTATTGCCGCCGCCGCATCGGTGCTGTCGGCTTTCAGCTCCTTAACAAGAGAGGGAATTCCGTTTGCAATCGGCTCAATGTCGAGAGGCTGACCGATAACGCCCGTTGAAGCAACTATAACATCGGTCTTGTCAATTCCAAGCTCTTCCGAGAGCAGGGCGCACATCTTTTCGGCAATTTCAACGCCGTTTGCGTTGCAGGTGTTTGCGTTGCCGCTGTTGCAGATTGCCGCCTGAGCGTAGCCGTCAGAAACATTCGCCTTTGTGACGGTTATCGGAGCGCCTTTAACAAGATTCGTTGTGTAAACGCAGGCGGCAACCGCCTTTTTCTCGCTGTAAATCAGCGCAAGGTCTTTTTTTGTTTTATTCTTTCTGATTCCGCAGTGAACGCCGCTCGCCTTGAAGCCCTTTGCGGCGCAAACTCCGCCTTTTATTTCTTTCATTATATTATGTTCCTTTCAAAAACTGAGGTTAAGACCCGTTTTAGGGTCTGCACCCATGAGAATATTCATGCATTCAACCGCCGCACCCGAAGCGCCCTTGCCGAGATTGTCATATCGGGCGATAAGAAGTATTCGTTCGCTGTTGCCCTTAACGAAAATCTCCATGCCGTCGCTTCCGCTCATTTTTTCGGCGCAGAGCATGGCGTCATTGCCCGTGCTTTCGGTATATTTCACAAAATCCGAATTGTATGTGTTTTTGTAAACTTCGATAATATCGTCAATGCTCTTGCCCTCGCAGAGATTCTCTGCAAAAACGGGAACGGTTACCGCCATGCCGCTGTAAAAATCGGCAACGATGGGGCAGAATACGGGAGCTTTTTCAATGCCCGTCACGGCTTTCATTTCTTTCAAGTGCTTATGCTCCTGAGTGAGCCCGTACTGTCTTGGCGAATTGAGAAAATCCTCTCTTGCCGTGCCCTCATACTGAGCAATCATTTTCTTGCCGCCGCCGCTGTAGCCCGTTACCGAATGGCAGGTCAGAAGCGAAGAAGCGGGGAGAATGCCGCCTGCAACGAGGGGATAAACAAGAGCTATAAATCCGCTTGCGTGACAGCCCGGAACGGCAACTCGCTTGGAGTTTTTGATTTTTTCAAGATGAGCGGCTGAAAGCTCGGGGAATCCGTAAGCCCAGTCGGGACTGGTTCGGTGAGCCGTTGAAGCGTCGATGACCTTGACATCGGGTTTGTCGATAAGAGAAACCGCCTCAATTGCCGCCGCATCGGGCAGGCAGAGAAACGCAATGTCACAGGAGTTGAGAGCCTGCTTTCTTGCATCGGTATCTTTTCTCATTTCTTCGCTGAGGGTAATCAGCTCGATATCCTCACGCTGAGAAAGCCTTGAGGATATCCTCAGACCCGTTGTTCCCTCACGGCCGTCTATAAAAATTTTTGTATTTTTCATAAATATATACCTCTAACAACGATGTACGCATAATTATACAGATAAATTTGCATAAAGTCAAGAATTATTTGTATATTATTCAAAAATTGGCGAAATTATGCAATAAAAGCAAGCTTTTGGCATGCCTTTGTGCAATATGTACGGCGATAACGCCGTAATTCGATAGTTATTTTATTATAAATCAATTTTATTCCTTGCGGAGCAGCTTCCTGCTCGGAATAATTTCGTTTTCAAGCGGCTTTCCGTCAAAAAAGCTTCGGAGATTGCCGAGAGTTATTTCGGCAATTCTGCTCAGAGCCTCGTGTGTCAGAAACGCCTGATGGGAGGTTATCAGAACATTCGGCATCATAATCAGGCGGGAGAGAACATCGTTTCGCAGGATGCTTTCCGAGAAATCCTCATAGAAAAATTCGCTTTCTTCCTCATAGACATCAAGCCCTGCGCCGCCGACCTTGCCGATTTTGATGGCTTCAATCAAAGCCTCGGTGTCAATGAGTGCGCCTCTTGAGGTGTTGAGAATAATGACCTTATCCTTAACGAGCCGCAGAGAGTAGCTGTTGATGATATGATAAGTTTCGCTTGTCAGCGGGCAATGGAGAGAGATGACATCGGAGCGTTCAAAAAGCTCCTCAAGCGGAACATATTCAAGCTCTTTATCCGACGGGCGGGGGTCATAGGCGATAACATCCATGCCCATTCCTCTGCATATTTCCGCAAAGGTTCTGCCGATTTTGCCCGTGCCGATAACGCCGAGGGTTTTGCCGTAAAGGTCGAAGCCGACAAAGCCGTTAAGGCTGAAATTCGAGTCTCTTGTCCGGATATATGCCTTGTGGGTTTTTCTCACGAGGGTGAGCAGCAGGGCAAGAGTATGCTCGGCAACGGCGTGGGGCGAATAATCGGGAACTCTGACAACGGGAATCGAAGCCTCCGCCGCCGCAGAAAGGTCAACATTGTTGTAGCCCGCACAGCGCATGGCGATGATTTCAACGCCGTTTTCTTTCAGCACCGAAACGGTTTCACGGCTGATATCATCATTGACAAAGGCAACAACCGCCTTTGCCCCGCCGCACATAACCGCCGTCTGCGGATTCAGCTTTGATTCAAAATATTCAATTTCTATTCCGTAAGACTGCTTCATGGAGTCGAAATATATTTTATCGTAAGGTTTGGTGTCAAAAAATGCCGCTTTGCACATAAAATCATCCTTTCGGGAATAATTTTGCCCCGAAAGGATGAAATTATTATTTCAGCTTGTGAATAAACAGTCCGCTGAGAAGCTTCGGCTCAAACCAAGTCGATTTCGGCGGCATGATTTTGCCTGCGTCGGCAATATCCATAAGCTCTCTGAGCGTTGTGGGATACATTGAAAATGCAAGGCACATATCCTCGCTTGCTCTGCGTTCAAGCTCGCCGAGACCTCGGATTCCGCCGACAAAATCTATGCGTTTGTCGGTTCTCGGGTCGTCAATGCCGAGAATAGGAGAGATAACATTATTCTGAAGAATTGAAACATCGAGCGCTTCAACGGGGTCGTCTGCGTTGAAAGTGCCGCTTTTTGCGGTGAGCTTATACCACTCGCCGCCGAGGAGCATTCCGAAGGTGTGAGCGGCCTCGGGCTTATATGCCGTTTTGCCGACGGGTTCAACGGTGAATTTTTCGCCGATTTTTTCAATAAACTCCCGGTCGGTCATGCCGTTCAGATCTTTTATGACACGGTTATAGTCCATGATTTCAAGCTCGTCGCAGGCAAAGAGAACCGCAAGGAAATAGTTGAATTCCTCATCGCCCGTGTAGTTCGGGAACTGCTCTCTGCGCTTGAGACCGACCTTGACGGCGGACGCCGCTCTGTGGTGGCCGTCGGCGATATAAAGATAATCAACCGCCGCAAAGAGAGCGGAAAGCCTGCCGACGGTTTCACCGCAGTCGATAACCCAGACCGTGTTTGCAATGCCGTCATCGGTCACGAAGTCATAAACCGGCTCGTGCGAAGCCTGCCAATCCTTTACTATTGCGGAGATTTCGCTTTCGGGGCGGTAGGTGAGGAAAATCGGGCCTGTGTTGGCGTCGCAGTAATCAACATGGTTGATTCTGTCTGCCTCCTTGTCAGCTCTTGTCAGCTCATGCTTTTTGATGATGCCGTTAATATAATCGTCAATCGAAACACAGCCGACAAGTCCCGTCTGGCTTCTGCCGTTCATTATCTGACGGTAAATATAGAAATAATTGTTTTCGTCCTGCTTGCAGATTCCGTCGCTGACAAGCTTATCGAGATTTTCTCTTGCTTTGAGATAAACCTGCTCCGAATAGAGGTCGGTTCCTTTGGGCAAATCTATTTCCGCTTTGTCAACATGAAGAAATGAATACGGGTTGCCCTCAACCATTTTTGCGGCTTCCTCGCTGTTCATAACATCATAGGGAAGTGCAGCAACCTTTGAAGCATATATCGGGAGCGGGCGAACCGCCTTGAATGGTCTGAAAACTGCCATCCTCAACATCCTTTCACAAATAAAGATGTATATATTTTACAACATTGTAAAAAATTTGTCAATTTATCATTTGAAGGTTGATTTTTATTATGCACAAATGTATAATAAATCCGTAAACATAAGGAGAAAAGGGAGGAATTTCATGTTCTGCTCAAAGTGCGGAACGCAGCTGCCCGAGGGATCGTCGGTTTGCCCGAAATGTTCTCAGACGGAGACTGCGCCTGCCGAACAAAAAGAAAACAAAAAAATATTCAACGCCCCCGGCAAGGGAGCAAAAAGCTACGCCGCCATTTTCACGGCTTTGCTCGTTTTCCCCGCAAGCATATGCACGGCTATAGACCTTGTTTTTGACAAATACGATTATTGGTTCGGCTATGTTGTCGGAGCACTCATTGTAACATGGGTCATTGCGGTTCTGCCCATTCTGAAAATAACTCCGCCCGTCGTAACGGGAGTTATCTGCTTCGCTTCGATTATCCTTTATGTGGCTTATATTGCGGGCAAGACGGGGCATCTGAACTGGCTTTCAAAATTCCTTTTGCCCATGCTGATTCTGACAGCGGCGTTCATTGCAATGGATTCCGCTCTGATAGGCGGCAAGAAGGTTAAAGGCATTCACATTCTCTCGCTTCTGAGCGCAGAGGCGGCGGCTTTCTTCATCTGCCTTGAAGCAACGCTTGACAATTGGGCTGTCGGCTCGGTTGACCTTAAATGGTCGCTCATCATTGCCTGCGGATTTATCTCCGTTATTGCGGTGTTTGAAGCATTCAGCTATGTTGGCAGGATAAATCGGAAATAAAGCATAGATATAACAAACGGCTTGCGAGACTGCAAGCCGTTTGTTGTTTATTATCATCTTTAATCAATATCCGCAAAAAATTCGTCAACCTTTTCTGCTTTGTATCTTCCGTTGCTGACATCGACAAGCTTTGCGTTGAACGGGTCAACGAGGTTTAGCGGAAGCCTGAAAACAAGAGTGACATTATCTTCAAAAACGGTGTCCTCAATGATTCCGCCCGCTTCGGGGACGAGAGAAGAAAGCTTGCCGTAAAAATAATAGTCGCAGGTTACTTTAAGCCTTGCACACAGCGCCCTTGTGACGATTCCGCCCGCCGCAACGGCGATTGAAGCCGAGTGAGAATATGCCCTGACAAGTCCTCCGCCGCCGAGAAGGATTCCGCCGAAATAGCGGGTCACAACAACGGCGCAGTCGGTAACTCCCGTCTTTTCAAGGACATCGAGAACGGGGATTCCCGCCGTGCCCTGCGGCTCGCCGTCGTCTGAATAGCGTTTGATTCCGCCGTCTCTGAGAATGTAAGCATAGACATTGTGGGTTGCGTCCCAATGCTTTTTGCTGACGGCTGAAATGAATTCAAGAGCCTGTTCGGCTGTCGTCACGGGAGCGATATGCCCGATAAAACGGGATTTTTTAACTATGTATTCGTCCTTTGCCGAGGCTCTGACGGTTTTGTATTCGGTCATGCGAAATACCCCCGAAAAAGCAAAGCGGCGCAGAAATTGCGCCGCTCATTTTGCTTATTTGTTGTTAAGATTGAAACGCTTGTTGAAGCGATCAACTCGTCCGCCGGTATCAACGAGCTTCTGTTTACCTGTAAAGAACGGATGGCATTTTGAGCAAATATCAACACGGATATTCTCTTTGGTTGAACCGGTTTCGATAACCTCACCGCATGCGCAGCGAACGGTCGTCTGTTCGTACTTAGGATGGATTCCTTCCTTCATCAATGTCACCTCTTTCGGTATATCCATAAACGTAACGGAGAAATTTTAGCACATAGGCGGCAAAAATGCAAGTCTTTTTCTGAAAATTTTTAATTACATTCAAATATTTATGCTTTTGCCGAGCCTGAAAGAGTAAATCAAAGTCTCTTTAACGGGCAAACCGAGCACTTCCGAGAGACAGCGGCGATAAACAGAAAGCTGTTCACGGTATCTGTCGGCAAGCTCCTCTGCGGAGTTTGCCCTGTCGGTCTTGAAGTCAACTATCACAAGTTCGCCGTTTTCAACAAAGGCGCAGTCTGCAACGCCCTCAATTATTATAACCTCGCCGTCAGCCTCATTCCCGGGAACCTCGGGGTTCATTTCGCTCAGCGGAATTGAAGAAGTGAAAGCATATTCCTTAAAGACTTTTTCTGCGCCGATGATTCTTGCCGCAAGGTCGCCGTCAAAGAAAGCCTTAACGGATTTCCTGTCAACTGCGGCGGCTTCGGCTTCGGTGAGCATTCCGCTCTCCGTGAGCCTTTCAAGCTCGCTTTCAACGCTCTTGCGGGCGGCTTCATACTCGGCGTATTGCATGAAGCGGTGTGTCGCCGTGCCCCTTTGAGCCGGGGTCAGACCGCCTTTTCCGACAAAGGCGGGGCGGCGGGATGCAAAAAATTCTCCGCCGATTTCCTCGCTGTCAAGCTTTGAAGCGATTCGCTTTGCAACGATTCCGTCAAGCTTTTCAAACGGATAGACATAGCCGAGCCGCTCTTTTATCCGGGAGAGTATTTCAGGGTCGGGCGATTCTGATGCCGTTTCCGAAGCGTCGGCCTGAGCTCTGTCGTCGGGGCTGATGATATTAACTTTCAGAGGAGTATCGCACGGCAGAGCAATGCCGTGAGACAGACCCGCCGCATTTCTCAGCAAATGGGCGTCGGGATGCTTCATCAGAGCGGAAATAATGCAGTCGGCATAGCTTGTGAACCCGCCGACGGTGAACGGGTCTGTTTTGCCGCCGTCCCTTATCAGAGAAGCAAGCTTGCACAGCTTGCCGTTCCAATCGTCCGATGCCGCCGTGATAATGAGCTTTTCTTTAGGGCGGGTGAGGGCGACATAAAGCACCCTGAGTTCTTCGGAACGGGCGGATTTTCTCAGCTCCGCTTCCGCCGCAAGCCTTGGCAGAGTGTCAAATTTTGCGCCGTTTTCGGTCGTTTTGATGCCGATTCCGCTCTCGGGAGAAATGAGCAAATCATCTCTTAAAGACAATTCATTGTATTTCTTTTCGCATCCGACAAGGAAGCACACGGGGAATTCAAGACCCTTACTCTTGTGAACGGTCATTATTTTAACGCTGTTTCCGCCGTCGTTTCCGGGAGTTGAGGCTTCAATCTTTCCTCCGCTTTCAGAAATTCCGCTGATGTAGCGAATGAAGCCCGAAACGCTTCTTTTTCCCGAAGTTTCATATTTATTTGCAAGGTCGATAAAGCTGTTGAGATTTTTTGTTCTTTTTTCGCTGTTTTTCATTGCTCCGACTATTGCCCGCATTCCCGTTTCTTCAATCAGCCTGCGGACAAGCTCGCCGATGCTGACAGTTGCGGCAACGCACCGCATCTGGCGGATGCTTTCAAGAAACGCCGAAGCTTTTTTGTTTCCGCTGCTTTCGGCTGCAACAAGGCAATGATATATCGAGCCGCTGCGCTCCTCCGCTCTCATTTCGGCAAGGTCGTCGGGCGTGAAGCCGAAAACGGGCGAGAGCATGACGCTCGTCAGAGGAATGTCGTCAACGGGGTTGTCAATGATTTTCAGCAGAGAGAAAACAAAGGTTATTTCGGGCGAGGAAAGGAAAACTTCGCCCGCCTCACAGCTGAACGGAATACCTCTTTTTTCAAATTCGGAGGTAAATGCGAAAGCGTTATCCTTAACGCTCCTGAGGAGCAGGCAAAAGTCCCCGTAGCGGGCTTTTCGTCGTTCGCCGCCGTCCGAAACGGTCAATCCGCCCGAAACGGCTTTTTCAATATAATCTGCGGCGTATTTTGCCTGAGCGGAAAGATAATTTTCTTTTTCGGCTTCAATAAGGCAAAGCTCGGCATCGGGCTCGGAGGTTTCGGGATAATCGGCGGCGGCTTCAAGCCGCTCGTTTTTGTCGTATTCAAGCCCGCCCGCTTCTTTGCTCATAATTTGACCGAATATGAAATTAACCGTTTCGGTAACGCCTCTGCGGCTTCTGAAATTTTTGCCGAGAGTGACCCTTGCGGGGTAGTTTCCGCTTTCATATTCTTCCATCGAATCCCTGCGTGCAAGGAAAATTTCGGGCATTGCCTGCCTGAACCCGTAGATGCTCTGCTTGACATCGCCGACAAAGAAAAGGTTGCTTTCATTCTTTGAAAGAGCGCTGAAAATCATATCCTGCGCCTTGTTGACATCCTGATATTCGTCAACGAGGATTTCGGCATAGTTTTCGGCAAGCCCGAGGGCAAGCGGAGTTCTTTTATAGCCGTCGCCGTCAGGCTCAATGAGAAGCTTCAGCGCAAGGTGCAGAGTGTCGGAAAAATCCGCTCCGTTTTCTTCACTTTTCAGCCTTGAAAATTCTTCGCCGAATTTCAGAACGGCGTTGATGAGCTCATTGATAACGGGCGAGAGACGCTCGATATCGTTTTTGTGCTCGGATTCCGAAATCGAAAACAGCTTACCGAGCTCTTTCTTTGTTTTCGATTTGTATGTATCTCTTATATTTTTGCAGGCATCCTTGACGGGGCTTTCGTAGCCTTTGGGAGCCGTATTCATTCTTGAATATTCAAAACGGGTCATGGAATCGGCGATTGAATCCCAATCATCGCCGCCGATGTCCAGAAGCTTTTCTTCAAAAAGCAGAATGTCGCTTTCAAAAGCGGGTCTGTATTTCGCTTCAAGCTCAGGTTCCCGTGAAAGCATGGCAACGCAATGCTCGGCGTCCGATTTGCAGTTTATGAGCAGACATTCAGCATATTCTTTTATCGTTTTGCCCCAGTTGCTCTCGGCGGCGGGCAGAGGATTTGAAAACTCCTCCGCAAGAGAGCGAAGCCAACGCTTGGGGAACGGATAAGCCTGAGAGAGCTTATACAGCTTCAGAATTGCGCTTATCAACTTCTGATCACCCGATGAATCGCTGATAAGCTCCGAAAGGGTCAGAAAGCTTTCGGAAGCGTTTTCGTGAAGTTCCTCGACAACCGCATTAACCGCCTGCATTCTCATTATGCTCAGCCGCCCTTCATCAAGAAGAACAAAATCGGGAGCAATACCGAGCGCATGAAAATTTTCTCTGACAAGACCGATGCAGAACGAATCTATCGTGCATATGTTGGCGCAGGGGAGCATGAGCTGTTGGCGGCGAAGCCGTTTATCCGACGGATTCAGCGCCGTCATTTTGCCGATTGCGGCAGAGATTTTCTCTTTCATCTGAGCCGCTGCGGCGTTCGTGAAGGTGACTATCAGAAGATTTTCAACTCCGCAGGGATTCTCGCTGTCGCAAATCCGCCTTATTACCCTTTCAACCAGAACTGCGGTTTTGCCCGAGCCTGCGGCGGCGCTGACGAGCAGAGTGCCGTCTCTTGCGTCAATCGCTTTCTGCTGATCGTTTGTCCATTTCATCTGCTTCGCCTCCTTTCTCAAGAAATTCAATAACGCTTTTCAGGTCGCTGTCAATGAGCTCACGCACGGGAATGTTATCTTCATATGAGCAGACCGCTTTGTAATCGCAGTATTCGCAGGTTTTCTGATAATTCTTTCCGGATGCGGGAACGGCTTCAATTTTGCCCGAGAGGAGAGAATCCGCCATCTCGGCAAGGATTGAATCCGCCTTTTCTTTCAGCTTTTCAAGCTGTTTCAGACCTATTGTTGAGCCGACCGCAGAGCCTTTTTTCATGTTTGCGGGGATGAACAGACCGCTTTCGCTTTTATCCATGGCGCAGATAACATCGGAATCGTTGAGAACGATACCGCTCATCACGCATTTCTTCTGACGGGCGGCTTCAATGCTCTCGGGCGAAGCGCCTCTTTCGGCTGAAACAAGAGGAGCCTTTGCAGGATAATAGAGAACGCCTGCGGGGGTGAATTCGCCGTATTTTTTGCCGCCGTTCTGCCAGAGGGTAAACAGATAAATGAACATCTGCATGTTAAGCCCCTGAACGACATCGCTCAGAGCAAAGGGTTTGCCCGACGATTTATAGTCAACAACTCTGATGTATTTTTTGCCGTTGATGATTGCTTCGTCAACTCGGTCTATTGCGCCCGAAATAACGACTTTTCCGCTGTCGGTTTCAACCTCATACGGCGGTATTTCGCCGTCAAATCCGATTTTCAGCTCAAAATCAACGGGAACGAAGCTGCTCATAGAAAGCTCCTTAATCAGCCTTTCCGCAACAAGAGTGACCGAGCTTATCAGCTTGTTGAAAAGAAATACGAATCTTTCGCTTCTGTGAGCGCCGTCAAGGCGGGTCATGAGATAATCGGTCAGCAGAGTTCTGAAAAATTCGCTCAGCTCGGCTTTGCTCATGGCGATAAGCTCGTCACGGCTGTTATCCGTCAGAAGCTTTTCAAGAGCGTAGTGGATGATGTTGCCCTTTTGAAGCGGGTCAAGCTCCGCAGGCTTTCTCGGCATTGCCTTGATGCCGTATCGGCAGAAATAAGCGAACGGGCATTTATAAAAGCTCTCAACTCTTGAAGCGGAGATAAACATGTTTTTGCCGAAAAGTCTGCCCGCAATTTCTTTGTCGGTGATTTTGAAGTCTCTGCCGCCCGACGCCCGTTCAAGGGCGTCAATTCTGCCCTCATATTCTTCTTGATGCGAAAAATATTCGTTCAGCGAGGCATGAAATGCGCCGCCCTCGACTTTTGAGAGCGCAAGCTGTTCAAAGGCAAGCTCCTTGCCCTCAATGTATTCCATGCGGTCAAGCAGTTCGGTGAAAACCTCTTTGCATTTTGGGAAAAGGGTCTTGATTTTTATGTAAAGCTCCGAGGGAGCAAGCTGTTCGCCCTTTGAATTTCTCTCGGGACAGCAGACATAGAGCCGTTCGGAGGCACAGCAGAATGCGCTGTATGCGATAAGCTTTTCTTCGGCAAGCTTGTATTCGCCGAAATCCGAAAGTTCAATTCCCATTTCGCTCATTTTTCGCCTGTCCTTGTCGGTCAGAGCCGAGCCGCTGAACGGAACTGCGGGGAAAACGCCGTCGTTTGCCCCTGCGATGAAAACAACCTTGGGAGAAGAAGTTCTGATTCTGTCCGCAGAGCCGACGGTGATTTCGTCAAGCCCCTGCGGAAGACTGCCGACGCTTTCGGAGCCGAGCATAAGGCCGAGCATATCCGCAACGCTTTTGGCGGTAACGCTTCGCCCTCTTGCGAGAGCTTCAAGGTTTTCAACCGTATCGATAACGACATTCCACATTCGGTCAAGCTCAAGGGCAAGCCCCGTTTCGCCCTGTTTTTCAAGGGAGGAAGCGAGAGAGCGGAGATTATCGGCAACGCAGGTTTTTTCAAGAAAATCATAGATTGCGCCTGCGGCGGATTCTCCCGTTGTGTCTTGCAGGGCGTCTCTCAGCTTGCAAAGGGGAGAAATGATTCTGCGGCGCAGGGCGTTGAGCCTTTCAAGCTCCGAGAGTTCTTCTTCTCCCGCTTCTCCGCCGAAGCCTGCGGGATTCTGCTCCCATTCGTGAAGCCAGTCCGAGCCGCTGATTTTCCAAAGATAAGAGTAGTTTTCAACCTCGGATATTTCCTCGGTGGTGAAGCCCGCAAGCCCCGTTTTGAGATAACGCATGAGAGTTTCCGTTCTGAAGCCCGAAGAGGCGATTTCAACTGCGCTGCTCAGCAGGGCAACAACGGGTGAAGCGTCAACGGGCTGGCGGCTGTCCTCAAAGACGGAAATTCCGCATTTTCTCAGCTCACTTCTCAGCGGAGCTTCATATGCCGAGCTGTCACGGGCGATAACGGCGATGTCACGCCTGCGGTAGCCGTTTTCTCGGATAAGCTTTTTTGCCGTGCAGGCAATATATTCACATTCGGAATAAATATCCGACGCTTTGCAGAGCGTTATGCCGCCGCATTCATCCTCATAAACATTCGGAGCGGGCGAAAACAGCTCCTTTTCAAGAGCCGCAAGCTCGGGAGAGGAAAATCTCGTGATTTTTGGCGGAAAATTGTTATATTTATTTCTCATTGAAAGATACTGCGGCTTTGCAACCGCCGCACCGTTCTTTTTTGCAATTTCAATCAGCTTTTTTGCCGTTCGCTTTGTGTGAGCGAAAAGGTCGGTTTCATCGTCGCTGTTTTCAAGGTTATCCGTGCAGAGAGTAACATAAACCGCACTCGATTTTCTCAGCATATGTTCAATGACCTTGTATTCCTGAGCGGTGAAGCCTCTGAATGAGTCAATGAAAACAAGTCTTTTATCAAAATAACCGTTTTCGGGCAGAATATCGCAAAGCTCGGTGAGCAGATCGTCGGGGTTGAAATAACTGCCCGCAATCATTGCGTCGTATGCGTCAAGCACGGTGACAATATCGCTGAGCTTCATTTTTAAAAGGCTGTTTTCCGCACCCGCAAGAGCAAGCCGCACGGAATCTGTCGAAACCGAATTTTGCTTGAATTCCGATGAAAGAGCTGTAAACTCCGATATAACCGACCTTGAAGCCGTGTGACTGCCGTAAAGGCAGAGCTTATCCTTGACGCTTTCGAGAGCCTGCGCCATGAGAACAGCCTTTGCGGGGTCGCCGAGCCGCCTGCGCTCGTGGAGTGCGGGCGTGCCGATAAGCTTTTCGCCGAGGCTTGTGAAGCTAAGAACATCGATATCAGACATCGCTTTTGCGCCGACCCTGCCGAGCATCGTTTTTTCTGCGGTGAAAGAAAACTGCTCGGGCACTATGAGAGTTATCCTGCTGTTACCCGATGACGAAAACTGCTCGATAAGGTTCATTATGTGGGTTGTTTTTCCGCCTCCCGCAGCGGATAAAATCAGATAAAGCATATTATACGCTCCGTATAAATAATTTAGAAATTTTTCTATATTATTTATTATATCACAGGGACAATAATTTGTCAGCACTTTTATTCTCAAAAAGCCCTCCATGCCCCGTTTTTGGGCGATTTCGGGCGTTTTTATCCTGAAAAACTCTGTTTTTTCGGATTTGCGTTTCCGTTTTCTTTTCGCTCTCGGCGTGAGCGGATTTGTGATAACCTGAGGATTGTTGACATATTTATTTCATTGTGATATTATAAAAGCACTATTATTATTTTCATAATTTGAAAGGAGAAAATCCCACATGGATGACCCCGGCCCTGCGCTGTCAATAGTTTTAAAAATTCTGCTTTTGTTTGTGCTCATTATTATCAACGCTTTCTTTGCAATGAGCGAGATTGCCATTATTTCGCTTAACGACACGAAAATGCAGAAGCTTGCCGAGGAGGGCAACAAAAAAGCCAAGCAAATCGTAAAGCTCACTAAAAATTCAAGCAGATTTCTTTCAACAATTCAGATAGGCGTTACTCTTGCGGGCTTTCTGACTTCGGCTTCGGCTTCACAGAACTTTGCGGATATGCTGACAAACGCTCTGTGCAAAACCGCCGTTGTCGATCTGATCCCCAAAGGCGTTATCAGCGCCGCATCGGTAATTTTAATTACTCTTATTACATCTTATTTTTCGCTTGTTCTCGGCGAGCTTGCTCCAAAGAGAATAGCAATGCAGATTCCCGAAAAAATTTCATATAAAGTTGTCGGAATTCTGCTGTTTGTTGCTTCTGCAACGAAGCCGTTTGTTAAAGTGCTTTCGGTTTCAACAAATGCGGTGGTTCGCCTTTTCGGCTTTGACCCCAACGCAGACGAAGAAAATGTGACCGAAGAAGAAATACGCATGATGGTTGATGTCGGCGGCGAAAAAGGCGTTATCGAGGATACTCAGAAAGAGATGATTGATAACATCTTTGAATTTGACGACCTTGACGCAGGCGATATCATGACTCACCGAACCGAGATGACCGCAATTGAGGTTACACGCTCCCTTGAGGAGGTTGCCGAGCTTGCGATTGAAAACGGTTATTCGAGAATTCCCGTTTATGAGGATGACCCGGATAGCATCGTCGGCGTGCTTTACGCAAAGGATTTGCTGAAATATGTCGGCCACAGCATTCCCGCTGACCTTACCATTGCCAAGGTTATGAGAAAGGCTCTCTATGTGCCCGAAACTCAGGCGTGCGGAGACCTTTTCAAGGCTATGAACGAGAGCCGCACTCAGTTTGCCGTTGTTGTTGATGAATACGGCGGCACGGCGGGCATAGTTACCCTTGAAGATGTTCTTGAATCAATCGTCGGCAACATTCAGGATGAATATGACGATGAGGAAGAAGAAATCAAAAAGATAAACGAAACCACCTTCACCATTGACGGAATCACAGACCTTGACGAGGTTAACGAGCTTGTGGGCGAGGAGCTTCCCGAGGGGGATTATGACACTCTCGGCGGCTTTGTTATCAGCCTGCTCGGATATTTGCCGAGCGAGACGGGCGATGAACCCATCGTTGCGGAATATAAGAATCTGAAGTTTACCGTTCTGTCAATCGAGGAGCGCAGAATCGATAAAATAAAGGTCGAAATTCTTCCCAAGCAAGAAGAAGAAAATGAAGACGATGACGACGAAGAATAAAATACCGGCGGGCTGCGGCGATTCAACGCTGCAGCCCGTTCAGCTTGCAAACGGATAAACACCGTTTCGGCAAAATGTTAACAAAATATTCACAATTTTCTTGCAGGAATCGACCGATTTTCTGCGTATAAGATGTTGAAAGGGTGAAAAAGATGAACTGCATCAGAGAAAATACCTGCAACAGAGAAAGAGAGATTCTCTCTCCCTATGCCGCATTTGCCGATTCAAGCAGGGGCAGGCTCCGCCCGGAGGAGGAATGCCCGGTAAGAACGGTTTTCCAAAGAGACAGAGACAGAATAATTCATTGCAGCTCATTTCGCCGCCTGAAACACAAAACGCAGGTTTTTCTTTCGCCCGAGGGTGATTATTACCGCACCCGTCTGACTCACACTCTCGAGGTTTCGCAGATTGCGAGAACGATTTCGGGCGCATTGATGCTCAACTGCGATCTGACCGAAGCAATCGCTCTCGGCCATGATTTGGGTCACACTCCTTTCGGCCATGCGGGCGAGCGTGCGCTGAATGCGGTTTGTCCCACGGGCTTCAAGCATTACACGCAAAGCCTCAGAGTTGTTGATGTGCTTGAAAAAGACGGCAAGGGGCTGAACCTCACCTTTGAGGTTCGCAACGGCATCGAACGCCACACGAGCGGAGAGCAGGCGGTAACGCTTGAAGGCAGAGTGGTTCGCCTTGCGGACAGAATCGCTTACATAAACCATGATATCGATGACGCAACGATTGCGGGCATCATGTGCGAGGAGGATATTCCTCTTGCAATCAGAAATGAGCTGGGTCATTCAAAAAGCGCAAGAATCAACACGCTTGTTCTGAGCTGTATCGAAAACAGCTCGGATGATATAAGGCTCGAAAAAGGAGTTCAGCAGGTCTTTGATGAGCTTCATAAATTCATGTTTGAAAAGGTCTACACAAATCCCGCCTGCAAGAGCGAGGAGAGTAAGGCTATCGACATGATTCAGCGGCTCTATTCCCATTTTGCCGAGAATCCGCAGGATTTGCCGCCGCAGTTCAAGACGGTTGCTGACAGAGACGGCGCTCAGATTGCCGCCTGCGATTTTATTGCGGGCATGACCGACAGATACGCCGTCAGAGTGTTCAACGAGCTTTATGTTCCGAAAGCGTGGAGCGAAAGAAACGATATTTTTTCATAAACAATTATTCCGAATTTCAAGCTTATCAAGGGGGTGAGGGCATTGAAGCTTGATCCGAGATTTATTCAGCAGCTTAACGATAAAATCGATATCGAGCAGGTTGTTTCCGCTCATGTCAGCCTGAAGCGCAGGGGCAAAACGCTTGTCGGTCTTTGCCCGTTCCACAACGAAAAAACGCCCTCTTTCACCGTTTATCCCGAGAGCAATTCATTCTATTGCTACGGCTGCGGAGCGGGCGGAGATATAATAAGCTTTGTGCGCCGCACGGATAATCTTGATTATATCGAAGCGGTCAAGGCGGTTGCTCAGATGGCGGGCGTGCCCATGCCCGAGGACGGCTATGACGATACGCTGTCAAAGAAGCGAATGAGATTGCTCAGCGCCAACCGTGAGGCGGCAAGATTTTTCAACGATTGCCTGATGAATCCCAAAAACAAAAAAGCGCTTGATTATTTTCTTAACAGAGGGCTTTCACTCAACACAATCCGCCGTTTCGGCTTGGGCTACGCTCCCGACGGCTGGCACGAGCTGATAAATCATATGCGCTCGCTCGGCTTCTCGGAGGAGGAGCTTGTGCTTGCAAACCTTGCAAGGAGAAGCGAAAAAGACGGCAGGTCGAATTGCTACGATAATTTCAGAAACCGGGTGATGTTCCCGATTATTGACCTGAGAGGCAATGTTATCGCTTTCGGCGGCAGAGTTATGGACGATTCAAAGCCGAAATACATAAACACATCGGACACGCTCGTTTATAAAAAGAGCAACGGAGTATTTGCCCTGAATTTTGCGAAAAATGCAAATGACAACAAGTTGATTCTTGTTGAGGGCTATATGGATGTCATAGCCCTGCATCAGGCGGGCTTCACCAACGCCATTGCCTGCCTCGGAACGGCTTTCACCAATGAGCAGGCGAATCTGCTCTCACGCTATGCCGATGAAATTCTGATTTGCTATGACAATGACGGCGCAGGCAGAGCCGCAACGGAAAGAGCGCTTGAAGTGCTCGGCAGAACGGGGCTGAAGCTGAGAGTTGTTCAGATGAGGGGCGGCAAGGACGCTGACGAAATTATCCGTGTTCACGGCAAGGAGAGGTTTGCCGACCTGCTGAAAGAAGCGGCGAACAAAACCGAATATAAGCTGCTCGAACAGCGCAAAAAATTCGATTTGGATACCGATGACGGCAAGCTTCGGTTTTTGACCTCGGCGGCTCAGATTCTTGCGGGCTGCGGCAGTATCGAGCAGGATATTTACGCAACAAGGCTTGCGAACGAGCTCGGAGTCGGCGTTGAGAGCATCAAGGCTCAGATAAAATCGGCGGGCATGCAGCTCAAACGCCTTGAAAAAGTCAAGGCAAGGCAGAAAGCCGATGAAATGCTTGAAAAAAGCTTTGAGGATAAGAATAATCCCGAACGCTCAAAAAATATCAGGGCGGCGAGAGCGGAAGAAACGCTCATTGCCTCTTTTATGAGAAACCCTGATTTTTATAATAAATTGAAAGATAAAATTTCACCGCAAAGCTTCGTTACCTCATTCAACCGCAGGGTCATGGAATGTCTTATCCGCATTCTTGAAAGCGGCTCAGAGCCTGAACTCAGCGAGTTTTCGGCTGAGTTCACTCCCGAGGAAATGGATTCGGTAACCCGAATTTTTCATCTTTCAGAAAATCTCGGAAACACTCTTAAAGAGTGTGAAGACTGTATCGGCGTGCTCACGGAGAAATCCGCCGCAAAAATAACGGATGCCTCCGCCATGAGCGACGAAGAATTTTTAAAGCTGTTTAAGAAAAAATAACTGTAAGGATGTGTGACTATGGAAGGAAACGAGAAGAAGATGCCTTTTAAGTCTCTTGTTGAGAAGGGCAAGGCGTCGGGCAGACTGACAACGCAGGAAATCGACACGGCGATTGTCGAAATGGATCTTGATATTGAGGAGCTTGACAAGCTCTACGAAACCCTTGAAAGCAACAACATTGAGATCATTGACGATCTGTCGAGCGCCGCAATCGAAAATTTTGATGTCGATCTTCCGAAATCCCTTGATATCGGTTCGAGCGACGACAAGAACATGACGGTTGACGACCCCGTTAAGGTCTACCTTAAAGAGATCGGCAGAGTTCCTCTGCTGACCCCTGAGGAAGAAATCGAGCTTGCAATCAGAATTTCCGATAACGATCAGAAAGCTAAGCAGAGACTTGCCGAGGCTAACCTGCGCCTTGTTGTCAGCATTGCAAAAAGATATGTCGGCAGGGGAATGCAGTTCCTTGATCTGATTCAGGAGGGCAACCTCGGCCTTATCAAAGCGGTTGATAAGTTTGACTACACAAAGGGCTTCAAATTTTCAACCTATGCGACATGGTGGATAAGACAGGCGATAACAAGAGCCATTGCCGACCAGGCGAGAACGATAAGAATTCCCGTTCATATGGTTGAAACAATAAACAAGGTTAAAAAGACAAACAGCCAGCTTCTTCATAAGAACGGCAGAGACCCCACGGCGGAGGAAATCGCCGCAGAGCTTGATATGCCCGTTGAAAAAGTTCGTGAGATTCTGCGTGTTGCGCAGGAGCCTGTTTCGCTTGAAACACCCATCGGCGAGGAGGAGGACAGCCACCTGGGCGACTTCATTCCCGACGACGACGCTCCCGCTCCGGCAGACGCCGCTTCAATGCTTTTGCTCAAAGAACAGCTCAATGATGTTCTCAAAACTCTGACTCCCCGTGAAGCCAAGGTTCTCAAGCTCCGCTTCGGCCTTGAGGACGGCCATCCGCACACCCTTGAGGAGGTCGGAAGCGAATTCGGCGTTACCCGTGAAAGAATCCGCCAGATTGAAGCAAAAGCCCTCAGAAAGCTCCGCCACCCCAGCAGAAGCAAGAGACTCAAGGATTTTCTTGATTAATATAGTTATTGATAACTGTAATTGACCCGGCAGAGGTGTATAGATCCTCCGCCGGGTCAGTTTTTTTAATGTTGTAATACGGTTCGGTAGGGAACGCCGTCCTCGGCGTTCCGTGGAAATGGCAGAAATCATCGGCAACACCGTTAGGGGCGAACTGCGTTCGCCCGCCCAGAAAAATGAAGAAATGAAGTGTGCCTGCGGCACATGAAGTTTGCTTCGTAAATTAAGGATAGGCTCCGCCTATGACCGATTGTAATTGCTCCGCAAAAGCTGATTGATTTATTTGCCTCCCACTTGAGGGAGGTGGCACGGCGTAAGCCGTGACGGAGGGAGTAAAAAAGAAATTTGAAGATTTTTATTGCTTCGCAAAAGCTGTTTTTTAACTCCCTCAGGCGCTATGCGCCAGCTCCCTCAAGAGGAAGCCAATACAGAAAATTACAGTTTTTCCGCAGGCAACTGTTTTCCGTCTTTTTGAGTGAAAAGTGAAGAAGTAAAAAGTAACATGTACAAGGGTCAAGGTAGGGCGGGGGCTTGCTCCCGCCGTTTATCATTTATGCAGAATTGTTGATATATATGGATTTTCCGTATGGAACGCCTTCCTCGGTGTTCCGTTGGGCTTGCTGTGGTTTCTTACCAATCCTCCGTCATTTGCTTCGCAAATGCCACCTCCTTTGCCAAAGGAGGCTAACGAGGCAGTAAGCTATTGCATGGGCTCCTTCGTTAACTCCCTCCGTCTTTTGCTTCGCAAAATCCACCTCCCTCACGAGGGAGGCAGATCGCTGCCCGTAGGGCTGAGGATTGATTTAATTTTGTTTAACGATTTTTGATGAAAAACGGCGGGGGCAAGCCCCCGCCATGTCGTGAAAATTTTAAATTTTTCGCTTATTTTGTATGAATTATCGGTGCTTTGAGGATGCCGACATCTCTCAGAACATATTCATAGCTCCAGTCGCAGCCCTCGCTTCGCCATGCGTCGGGGCCGTGCCATGAACGCTTATCATCGGCAAGGTGAACGGCGCCGAATGAGTTGCGGCGGTTGCCGTAGAGAGTGATGTCAACCTTATGCTTTCCGCCGCCGAGACCGCCGAGGGTCAGAGTGTATGGCGGATAGACGATGTTGCCCTTGCTTTCTCCGTCAACCTCAACGCCGATGAGAGCGCCTCTGTATCTTGTGGCTTCAATTTTCATTTCTTCGCCCTCGGCTTCAAGATGATATGTAACATTTCCGCCGTAGAAGGGCATACCCTGAGAAGTTATCGAGCCGAATGCAAGCTTTTCGGGCAGGGCGGTAATGACCGCATATTTCCCCTCGGCTCTGACGCCGAAATTGCCGATGATGTAGCACCATTCGGTGTTGGTGCGCCTGCCGAACGGCAGGGTTATTTCAAGAATATTTTCGCCCTTTTTGATTTCCGGCAGAGCAACAGTCTTTATCGATTTATCAACATACCAACCCGTAATAACGGGCTCAACGGAAACTCCGTTGAATTTTATGCTTGACTTTTCGGCGTCCTCAAGCGCAAGCTCTGCACCGCCGTATGAAATTTCGCTGTTGATTCTGAATCTCAGGGTGACGGTGTGCTCGGGCGTTTCTTCTTCGAGAACCCAGGGCTGAGCAACTCCGCCGCCTCTTTCGGGATAGCCGAGCTTTTCTCTGCAAACATTGTCAAGCCTGAGAATTTCTTCCTCAGCCATGAAATCGCCGCCGTCAAGCGAGAATTCGGCAAGGTCGAGCAGAAGAACATTTCTTTCGGAAAGGGTGTAGGGAACGAGATTCGGCAGTACCGCCCGATTGTTGAGGGCGGGAGCGGATTTTTGAGCCGTCTCGGCTTCCGCTTTGCCGCAGTCAAGTCTTAGAAGCAGGCTGTCATAGTCATAAAGCCGCTTTGAAATGACCGTGCAGCCGTTTATGTATTCGCAGCCGATGGGAGAAATATCGCCGCTGAGGGTGTCATAGACAAAGGGAGTATATTCGCCCTTGACGCTGATTTTCAGGCGGTCGCTTTGGCAGACATCTTTATTATAAGGCTCACGGCATCTGCTGATGAACAGCCATTTGCCCTTCCCGTCCGAGCGGAGTTGATAGATAAATCCGTCGGAGAGCCTGCCGTTAGCAAGCCTGAGAGTGACGGTTCTGTTTTCGTCAAGAGCGGAGAGAACCGAACCTCTGTCATAGGGGATCATCATCGATTCACGGGCAAGAGCCGCCCCTCGTTCGCTCGGGATTCCGTCCTCAAGAGTCGGACTGCCGCCCATGAAAATGAGCTTTCCGCCTGCTTTTCGGAAGCTTTCAAGCCTTTCAAGCGTTGAACTGCGGAGCGTTTCGCAGTCGGGAACGATAACGGCGTCATATTCCATTTCGCCGACCTTCAGCGGAGCCGAACCGCTTTCGCAGAGCGTGGGGAGCAGAGATTCACTGATGAAATCAAAATCAATGCTGCCCTTGAGAAGCCATTCGGTCAGGCTTTGAAATTTGCTGTCTGCATTTTCTCTCTGAAGTGCGGTTTTGTCGTTCGGGCCCCAATGAAGCCAATAGCTTTCAATCGGATGAATAACGCCGACCTTAACAACGGGTTTGCCCCTTGTCATTGCGGTGTTGACCCTTGCAAAATGGTCTTCAAGATATGAGAATTTATTCCACCACGGGGACTGATAATGAATCGAGGCGGGGTAATCTCTTTTTGCTTCGCCGCCCATTGCATACCATGAAAGGTGGGGAACTCTGACGGTAACGCCGAGGCACGCCTGCCAGTCGCCGTGGAGCTTATAGCCTCTGAAGTCATAGTCCCAGCCCGTAACGCCGTAAAGCTCGGAGAGCATTCCCTCTCTGCCGAACTGATGAACGGCGGACTGAGCCTGCTTTGCGGTTGTGAATTCAAAGTTGGCGCAGAGCATGTCGATGCCGGGAATGTCAAAGCCACGGTATGAACGCATGGTTTCACCGAGAGCCGCCGTCTGACTTTGCAGAGTAGGCTCCTCCATCATGTGACCCGTCAGAGCTATGCCGTTTTTGCGGCACCATGAGCCGCAGACATCGGCAAACGCCTGAGAGAATCTCTCGGAGATATGGTCATGGTAATGATAACGGATAACCGAGGGCTTGCCGTCTGCTTTCTCCCAAAAGATTTCGGGAAGATTTTCAACGATATCCTCGCCGTACTGCGCCTTGTATGTATCGGGAAAATCGTCCGTCCAGGGGATTACGACATCCATTTTGTCGGTCGAATTGTCAAGAACTTTTTTGCGGGTGAACTGCGGTTCGTCCGTGAAAATTGCGGGAACAACGCCGCCGAAATAATCGCCGACCGTTTCTTTGTATCTTTCGTGAGTGACCTCAACAAAGCGTTCAATCGCCTTGGGGTTGAGCGTGTCAACATAGGTCTGATTGTTATACCACGGGGAGGGGGAGTGGATTTTCAGATAGGCATACCATTTTGTGCCCTCTGCGGCGTCATTTTCACCGATTGTTTTGTGTTTTTTGAGAAAACCGTTTTCATCAAGCACGATGTCATAGCAGGCGATAAGACAGCCCTTTCCGTTTCTGCCGCCCTCTGCCCGTGAATCAACATATTTTGATTCCGCTTCGGAATTATCACACGGCTCGGCAGTCATGAGCAGGCATCTGCCCCTGTATTGTTCATCCTTTGTGACAAGACCGCCCGCCGCTCCCGACGGCCATCTGTC
Source organism: Acutalibacteraceae bacterium (assembly GCA_051881575.1). Classification (GTDB taxonomy): domain Bacteria; phylum Bacillota; class Clostridia; order Oscillospirales; family Acutalibacteraceae; genus CAG-177. Next base: position 35,671 of record JBJEQD010000008.1, read on the forward strand.
CTCGTCATAGAGCCATGCAAGCATATGCTCTTTGTCCGCCTTTTCGGCGCAGAGCTTAACAAGCCCCATGTATTCATCGGAAAGATATTTGTTTTCAAGCCCCGTGCGAACATGCATATGGAAGCCGCCGAGACCCATTTCTTTAAATATATAGATCTGTCGGCAAAGCTCGTCGCCCTCAAGGCGGCTGTTCCATGCCCAGAACGGAGTTGCTCTGTATTCGCTTGTGGGATTTCTGAAAAGCTCGTCGCTCAGGGATTTTTCTGCGTTTTTCTTATAAAGCATATCGTTTTCTCCTTATTCACGGTTTGGATGTTTATACAGCGGCTTATCCTCGCTCGGTGTGTTCCAATTTATATAATTATTGCGTTTGGCATAATACCATTCCATTTCAAACATCTTTGCGCTCTCATCAACGGGAACATAGAGCTGACCTCTGTCAAAATAAGGCTCGGCAGACATTTCAACCGTGCCGAGGTCGGTTTTGGCAAAGCGGCTTCCGACGGTGAAAACGGCTTTTCTGCCGTATGCTTCGCAGGAGAGGGTGTCGGTCTCCTTGATGACCTTGCCGCCGATTGCCTGAATCAGAACGCCGAACGGTGCAAACCAAATCCCGTCTTTTTTCTGCGCATAGACCTCACGGGCTGATATTTCAAGCATTCTGCCCTTGAACGCCATTTTAGTCCAATCGTAAACGGGAGCAAGCGCATAGGGAGTTATGATGTCGTTTTCTTTGTCAACCGTAAAGCGGTCAACGATTCTGCCGTCGCCGAGATAGGCGGTTGCGGTCAGAATGTTTCCGTCAATTTCAACTATGGAATAAAGCCCCGTGTGCTCCTCTTGCGGATAGAAGCAGGAATGCCAGACCTTTTGGCAGTTGGAATGATAAATATTTCCGCCGCCGTTGCCCGCTATGTAGTGAACCGTTCCTTCAGACGGGCGGTCAAACAGCTCGTCGCCCTTGGTCGGAAAGGTTCGTGCAAACGAATGCTCGTGACCTGCGAACAGAATATCAAGTCTGCCGTCCTCAATGGGCTTTCTCAGCCAAGGGTAACCGTCATTGTTCTGACCCTCGGGCATGACGGGATAAATCGGGAAATGATATGTGCCGAGCTTCCATGTCTTATCGCTTTTCTGCAAATCGTCAAACGCCCAGGGCGCAACCTTTTCGGGGGCGTTGATGCCCATAATCAGAAAATGAGCGTCGCCGTAGTCAAAAGAATAATTTTCGGTTTTGTAGCCCTCGGGGCCGTTCATCGGATAGGACGGCTCAAACTGAAAATCGAAAAAATCAGCGTGTTCAAGATAAAATTTTCCGACGGGCTCGGGGAAATACGAAAGAAATCCACGGTTATCGTGGTTGCCCGTTGTCATCATATAGGGAATGCTTTCAATTATTCCTTTAAGCCCCTCGAACATTCCGTTCCATTGAAGCTCGTTCTGACCGTTGTCGCAGTTGTCGCCGACGGTCAGAATGAATCTGCATTCGGGATGCTTTTTGAGAGCGTCTTTCAGCAGTTCGCCGACCTTGCCGTAATCCGGCAGATGGCAGGGATTGCCTTTCTGATGGTCGGTGATGACGAGAAAACTGAATTTTCCGATGTTCTCAGGCTCGGTTTCAAAAGAAAATTCATCGCTTCGGTTTTCCTCTGAGCCGACGGTGTAGACATATTTTGTCCCCGGTTCAAGCCCCGAAAGCTTAACGGAATAATAGTTGCTGATGTCGATATCGCTTTCTTTCCGTCTGCATTCTGCGTTTAGCCGACGCCAATCGGTTTCATTTTCTTTTCTGAAATTAATAAATCCCGAGTCAACCTCAACGCTTGTCCTCCATATAACCGCCGCCTCCGTTTTCGGGTCGCCGCAAAATGAGAGCATTATATGGTCGGGGCAGGGCGTTGAGCCTCGCTCGGGCTTAAAAAAATTACCGTTTTTATCAATCATTTATGAAATCTCCAAAGTGTATGTTTTGATTCAATTTTAGTTATTTTACACAGCTTTGTCAATAAGAAGTTAAAAAGATTGTTAACTTTTTTCAAAAACTATTGATTTTTCATATTATATTATATATAATCTATTATGTGAAAATGTTTGAATTGCCGCTATGCGGCAGAACATATTTTTAGGGGGACATACCATGAAAAAAATAATTAAAGCTTCGGCGGTTATCACGGCGCTGATAATTGCCGCCATGAGCCTGATTATTCCCGCTTCGGCGGCAGGCGAAAGCTATCTCACCATTGTTGAAAACGGAGCAGGCGCCTCCGTCACAAAATGTATCACGGGTGCAAGGGGAGAAATCAACATCCCCGAAACCTACAACGGGCTTCCCGTTACGCAGATTAACAAAAACGCCTTCAAGGGCTGCACGCTCGTCACGAGGGTGACTGTTCCCGCAAGCGTAACCAAGGTCGGCAGCAACGCCTTTGACGGCTGCACGGCACTTGAATCCGTTGAATTTGCGGGCACGGCTTGCACCTTTGACCCTGCCGTTTTCATTCATTGCAGCAGCCTTGAAAGCATTACGCTCCCCTCGGGGCTGACGGCAATTCCAAACGAAGCGTTTTCCGACTGCACCTCGCTTACTCAGATTGATATTCCGTCAACGGTTACTCTTATCGGCACAGAGGCGTTCGCAACCTGCGTGTCGCTGACTGAAATCAGTATTCCCGCATCTGTCAATGTGATAAGGACAAACGCATTTCTCGGTTGCAGCGGAATCAAGCGGTTCAATGTTGCTTCGGGCAACGAGGTTTACAGCAGTGTCGGCGGCGTGCTTTACGGCGCTTATGAAAGCCCTTATGACACAAGCAAATCAAATCCCGTGACCGACAAGGCGGTTATCTGCTATCCGTCTGCGGCAACGGCTTCGCAATATACCGTTGCCGACGGAACAAAAATCATTTCCGACGCCGCCTTTGCCGACTGCACGAATCTGACGAAAATCAATCTTCCGAACGGGATTTATTCAATAAAGGCTTATGCTTTTGACAACTGCACAAAGCTTTCTTCTTTTGTTATTCCCTCAACGGTTCAGACAATCGGCTCAATGGCTTTCGGCAGAACCACGGCGCTGAAAACAATCACTATTCCCGGTTCGGTCACCGACTTTGAGAGCGCATTTTATTCTTCTGGGCTCACAAGCGTAACGATTGAAAACGGCGTTAAGACAATCGGCATAAAGAGCTTTGAAAATTGCAAATCCTTGACTTCGGTTAACATTCCCGACAGCGTTGAAACGATAAAATCGGGAGCTTTCTACGGCTGCTCATCGCTCGCTTCGCTGACAGTTCCGTCAAGCGTTGCGACTATCGGAACGGGCGCATTTTCGGGCTGCACGGCTCTGACTCTGACCGTTGACAAAGACTCTGCGGCGCATAAATATGCCGTCAACAATTCAATTCCGTTTGTTCTCAGAGGCGTAAATCCTCCCGCTCAGAAAGAAATTGTTTCAATAAGTGTTAACACCACGCCGAGCAAGACGAGTTATTATTATAAAGAAACTCTCAGCACCTCGGGTCTCACAATCGGAGTTCAATATAACGACGGTACTTCCGAAGTTGTTTCAAGCGGTTTCACCGTCAGCCCGACCAAGCTTTCAAAGACGGGAACGCAGGAAATTACCGTTACTTACAAGGGCTTCACAACCTCGTTCAATGTCAGCGTTTCATATGCGTGGTGGCAGATTCTGATAAGAATTTTCCTTCTCGGATTCCTCTGGTATTGATTGATTTTGCAGGATTGAAAAGTATTTCTTGCAAATTTTGGAATTTTGGTTTATAATGAATGGGTAATGAATTACTGCGGTCAGATTTCAACCGCAGAGATAATAACAGGAGGTAAACATGAAAAAGAAAACAGCAATCGTAATTTCCCTTTTGCTTGCATTTGCAATGCTTTTCAGCACCGCCTGCGGTTCTCAGAACGGCGAAACGGGCAAAGTCTCGGGCAATGACGCACCCGCCGCTCAGAATATTGCAAAGATTAAAGTCGGCACGGGCGGCAACACAGGAACATATTACAGCTTCACCACCGCCGTTGCTCAGCTTCTGAATACTGCTGACTACAGCTTTGAGGTTCTCTCAACAGGCGGCTCACAGGCTAACATTGAGGGCATTGAAGACGGCGACTATCAAATGGCAATTGTTCAGAACGATGTTATGAACTATGCCTATGAGGGCACTAACGGATTCAATGAAAAAATAACCTCTTTCTCAGCTGTCGGCTGTGTTTATCCCGAGGTTTGCCAGCTTGTTGCAACCAAGGCTTCGGGCATCAAGTCGGTTGCCGACCTTAAAGGCAAGAATGTTGCCGTCGGCGACGCAGGTTCGGGCGTTTACTATAACGCAACTCAGATTCTTGCAGCAGCGGGAATCGATATCGATAAGGATATCAACAAGACTGCCGCTTCGTTCGGCGATTCCGCAACTCAGCTTAAAGACGGCTCAATTGACGCCGCTTTCATCACTGCGGGCACTCCCACTCCGGCTATTACGGAGCTTGCCACGGCGGCTGATGTCGTTGTTGTTGACCTTGGCGACGAGGTTATCTCAAAGCTCAAGGCAGATTATCCGTTCTATGCCGAATATGAGATGACAAGCGCAGATTATCCTTTCATCACCGAGCCCGTTAAGACCGTTGCAATCATGGCAACCTTCGTTGTTACCAACGATATGAGCGAGGATCAGGCTTATCAGATCACCAAAACTCTTTGGGAGAAACAGCCCGATATCGCTGTTGCTCACGCAAAGGGCAAGGAAATGAAAACCGAAATTGCCGTTTCGGCAATCGGCAATGTTCCGCTTCATCCCGGCGCAGAGAAATACTATAAAGAAATCGGCGTTATCTGATTTTTGATAAAGTGATTTAACAATCAACATGCCGCAATTGTTTGATTGCGGCATGTTCTCTTTAAAATAAGAATGAAAGGGGTAAATGCAATGGATGAGGTAAAGACGGGCGTTGCGGAACCTGAAGAGGTTGATTCCGAATCAATAATGCAGGAGTTTGACCGAGAGAGCAATGTCAGAGTTTTTACGGGCTGGCGCAAAAAAATAATCACCGCTCTGATGGCGGGCTTCAGCATCTATATGATTGCAATGGCGCTTGTTTTCCCGACGGCTACGAAATATACGAAGCTCACAACCTTTATGGCTTTTATTGCTTTTATCGGATATTTAATTTTCCCCGCTTATAAGAAACAAACCAAGAAAATAAACTATGTTCCGTTTTATGATATTATTCTTGCCGTTGTCAGCGCAGGAAGCTTCCTTTATTACACAATTTTTCAGGAAGATATCATCAGAATGAGCAAGCGAATCGGAACGCTTCAGATAATTGTTGCTCTTGTTGCAATTCTGCTGCTTGTTGAGCTTGTCCGCCGTGCGGTCGGTCTGCCGATTATTTTTGTTGCAGGCGCATTCGTTGTTTATGCGGCGGTCAAGGCTTACACCGATAACCCAAACACGGCTTTGAGAAATCTTATGTACGGTCTGTTCTATGATGTTTCAAACGGACTTTTCTCAACTCCCGTTTATGTCTGCACGACCTTTATCGTCTTGTTTATTATTCTCGGTGCGCTTCTTGAGAGAACGGGCATCGGCACATTCTTTGTTGACCTTGCAAACTCCGTTGCGGGCGCATCAATAGGCGGCCCTGCAAAGGTTGCGGTTATTTCGAGCGCACTTGAGGGAATGTATTCGGGTTCTTCGGTTGCAAACACTGTCGGCAGCGGCTCAATTACAATTCCCATGATGAAAAAAACGGGCTACAAGCCCGAGTTCGCCGCAGCGGTTGAAGCCGCCGCATCAACGGGCGGTCAGATAATGCCGCCGATTATGGGCGCCGCAGCGTTCCTGATGTCGGAAATGACCGAAATCCCCTACGCATCAATTGCGGTTGCGGCAATTCTTCCCGCCGCTCTCTATTTCACAAGCATATTCCTTATGATTCATTTTGAGGCAAAGAAGCTTGGTCTTAAAGGCCTCCCGAAGGACGCAATCCCGAGCTTTTTCAAGCTGATTCTCAGAAACGGCTATCTGCTTCTGCCTATCGTCGTTCTCGTTATCTGCATGAACTTCTTCAGCGCAGGCGTTTCGGCGTGCTTTGCGATTCTCAGCTCGCTTGTTGTAAGCCTTGTTCCGCATCATGTCACGAAGTCAACGGCATGGAGACTGCTTATCCCCGTTATTCCCGTTGCCGTAACTCTCGGAATCTGGCTGCCCACGGGCAGAGCAAATATGCAGATTGCGGTTTTTGCCGGCATGATTGCCTGCGCCCTGCTTTCATTCGTTTCAAAGGGTCATGCGCCGCTTGATCCTCAAACGGTTATCGGCTCTCTTGAAAACGGAGCGAAAAACACCGTCGGCGTTGCCGTTGCCTGCGGTATGGCAGGTCTGATTTCAGGCGTTGTTACCATGACCGCCCTCGGTCAGCTCCTTATCAATACCCTTGTTCCCATTGCGGAAAACAGCACATTCCTTGCGCTTGTTCTGACAATGCTTTGCTGCATCGTGCTCGGCATGGGCGTTCCCACAACTGCGAACTATGTTATCATGGCAACCATAACTGCGCCGATTCTGATAAATATGGGAATTCCTCTTTTTGCGGCGCATATGTTTGTTTTCTATTTCGGCATCGTTGCCGATATCACTCCGCCCGTTGCCCTTGCGGCTTATGCAGGCTCAGCTATCGCAAAGTCGAATCCGCTCAAAACGGGAGTTACCGCAACCCGATTGGCAATTACGGCATTTATCGTTCCTTATATATTTGCCTACAGCCCCGAAATGCTGATTGTCGGCTCGGATAAGCCGTGGTATGAAATCGTTCTGCTCATCATAACCGCACTTCTCGGCATCTATGTTATCTCCGCCGGCATGGAGGGCTACATGAACCGCCATATGCCTTGGTGGCAGAGAATTGCGGCGCTTGCGGGCGGTCTGCTCATGGTTATTCCCGGATATAAGACCGACCTTGCAGGGCTTGTGCTTATCGCTGTTGTTCTTGCGCTCCAGTTTATCGGCAAGAAAAAAGACGGCGGTGAAAAAGTTAAAAAAGCAAAAGCCGCTTAATATTTAACAGCAAAACCAAAACCGCCGAGGTCATTCGACTTCGGCGGTTTTAAGTTTATTCAGATATTCAATATCTTTTTTGGTCAAATCGGCTTTTTCGAGCAGATCGGGGCGGCGATCAAGAGTTCTTTTGAGGCTCTGCTCACGCTGCCATTTCTGAATGTTGGCGTGGTGACCCGATATCAGCACATCGGGAACTTTTTCTCCGTGCCATTCATAGGGGCGTGTATACTGCGGATATTCAAGCAGACCCGAATAATGGCTTTCAAGCGTGAAAGCGTCCTCGTTCGCAAGCACTCCGGGCAGCATTCTTGAAATGCTGTCTGCAAGAATGAGTGCGGGAAGCTCTCCGCCGGTCAGCACATAATCGCCGATTGATATTTCTTCGTCAACAATTTCATCAATCACCCGCTGGTCAACGCCCTCATAATGTCCGCAGAGCAGAACGAGATTATCGAGCTTTGAAAGCTCCTTGACCCGCTCCTGAGTGAGCGTTTTCCCCTGAGGGGAGAGATAGATAAGATGCGGGCGTTTGCCGATTTCTTCGCATAGCGAATTGAAGCAGTCAAAAATCGGCTGAGTCTGCATTATCATTCCCGTGCCGCCGCCGTAGGGCGAATCGTCAACCCTGTTGTGCTTATCCAGCGTATAATCCCGAATGTTGCGGCAGTTTATCTCAACGCAGCCGTTGGCTCTTGCCCTGCCGATAATGCTTTCGCTCAGAACGCTTTCGCACATCTCGGGAAAAAGCGTTAAAATATCAATCCTCATCGTCAAAAATACCTTTCAGGGGTCTTATCAGAATACGGTTTTCGGCAACATCGGTGTCAATAACGACATCGGGGATTGAGGGAATGAGATATTCTCTGCCCGATTTGTCGGTTATGTGCCAGACATCGTTTGCGCCCGTTTCGCTGACATCCGTGAGCGTTCCGTAGGATTTTTCGGGCGAATCTGCGTCAAGCACCTCACAGCCGATAAGCTCCGCAATGAAAAAGCTGCCCTTGGGAAGCTTTGCGTCGCTTCGCTTCATCCAAAGGATTTTTCCTCTGAGCTTCTGCGCCTGCTCAACGGTGTCAACACCCTTGATTGAGAGCAAAACAATATTGCCGTGCGGCCTTGCCGATTTAATCTCAGCCGCACAGCATCCCTTGCTGTCATAATACAGAGTTTTGAATTTTGAAACAAAATCGGGTGTGTCGCACCACGGATTAAGGCGAACCTCGCCTCTTATTCCGTGAGTGCCGACTATTTCACCGATTTCAAGAAATTCCTTAATCAATTTCTACAACAACCCTTGTGTTCTGACGGGTCGCAGCAGCACGCATAACCGTGCGGATTGCTTTCGCAATTCTGCCCTGCTTGCCGATAACTCTGCCCATGTCCTCCTCACCAACATGAAGATGGCAGACAACAACGCCGTCGTCCGTGGGCTCGTCAACGGTAACGCTTACCTGCGAGGGGTCGTTAACAAGACCCTGAGCAATGCTGACAAGTAAATCTTTCATAATGGGGGTTACTCCTTTATTGTGGTTCTCTTAAAAGCGGGGGATTAAAGAACGCCCTCTTTTTTGAGAAGTGCCTTAACGGTGTCTGTGGGCTGAGCGCCGTTTGCAATCCACTGCTTTGCCTTCTCAGCGTCAACCTTGATCTCTGAGGGAGCAACGGTGGGGTTGTAGGTTCCGATTTCCTCGATGAATCTGCCGTCACGGGGATATCTTGAATCTGCAACAACAATGCGATAGAAAGGTGCTTTCTTTGCGCCCATGCGGCGAAGTCTGATTTTTACTGCCATGATAAAATTCCTCCAAAATAATTATAAACAATATTAATATATAATGTATCAGCAAAAAGCTGAATTACATTCCGAACTGTGAGGGGTCAAAATCCTTGGGAAGTCTGAACTGCTGCTTCCTGCGGCGTTTGCCGCCTCTTTTGCCGCCAAACTGCTTGAACATTTTCTGCATCTGCCTGAACTGATTGAGAAGCTTGTTGACTTCTTCAACCGACTGACCGCAGCCTGCGGCGATTCGTTTTTTGCGGGACGGATTGATGATATCGGGGTTAACTCTTTCTTTTTCCGTCATGGAAAGGATTATAGCTTTCATGCGGTCAAACCTACGCTCGTCAATATCGATATCCTTGGCTTTGTTGCCGATTCCGGGGATAAGAGCGAGCGTATCCTGGAGCGAACCCATTTTGCGAATCTGCTCAAACTGGTCGAGCAAATCGTTAAGGTCGAATTTATTCTGCAAAAGCTTCTTTTCAAGCTCGGCGGCTTTCTTTTCGTCGATTGCGGTTTCAGCCTTTTCAATCAGCGAAAGAACATCGCCCATGCCGAGAATTCTTGAAGCCATTCTGTCGGGATGGAAAACATCGAGATTGTCGAGCTTTTCGCCCGTGCCGACGAATTTAATCGGCTTGCCCGTGACCGCTCTTGCGGAGAGGGCGGCGCCGCCTCTTGTGTCGCCGTCAAGCTTTGTAAGAATGAGACCGTCAATGCCGAGAGCGTCGTCAAACGCCGTTGCAACATTAACTGCGTCCTGACCGGTCATTGAGTCAACAACAAGCAGAATTTCGTGAGGCTTAACTGCCGCTTTGACGGCTTTAAGCTCGTCCATAAGCTCCTCGTCAACATGAAGTCTGCCGGCGGTGTCAAGGATAACATAGTCGTAACCTCGTTCTTTGGCAAGAGCAACGGCCTTTTCGGCAATCTCAACGGGATTTGTCTGACCCATTTCAAAAACGGGAACGCCGACCTGCTCGCCGACAACCTGAAGCTGTTTGATAGCGGCGGGGCGGTAGATATCACAGGCGACAAGCAGAGGACGGTGATCCTCTTTTTTCAGCATAAGTGCAAGCTTTGCACAGTGAGTTGTTTTACCTGAACCCTGCAATCCGCAGAGAAGAACGATTGTCGGGGGGTGGCTTGCATAGGCAAGGCGGCTTTTGGTTCCGCCCATGAGGCTGACAAGCTCCTCACGAACTATTTTAATAACCATCTGCGAGGGGGTGAGGCTTTCCATTACCTTTTCGCCGATGGCTTTTTCGGTTACGGTGTTTGTGAAATCCTTGGCAACCTTGTAGTTAACATCAGCTTCAAGCAGAGCCATTCGCACCTCACGCATTGCGCTGCGGACATCGGCTTCGGTTAAGCTGCCTTTGCTGCGAAGATTTTTGAATGCGTTTTCAAGACGCTCGGAAAGACCTTCAAATGCCAATTTTTTCACCTCGGATTTTTATGTATTTTGTGCGTCAATGCTGATTATTCAAGCAGCGACATTGCCGCCGCCTTAATGCCGACGCTGTAGTCGTTGATTTCTTTTGAAAGACTGTGGCGGATGTTATAATCCGAAATGCGGTTGGCATAATCAATTATATCGTTAAGACTTTTTCGCATTTCCTCAAATCGCTTTGCCATGCCGAGCTTATTTTCCATTTCCTGAAGCTGAGTTTCAGCTCTTTTGATGGCGTCACGCACTCCCTGACGGGTGATGCCTTCGTTCTCTGCGATCTCGGAAAGAGAAAGGTCGTCATTGTAATAATATTCCAAAAAATCACGCTGTTTTGCGGTGAGCATTTCGCCGTAAAAATCGATTAATACGGCCATCTCATAGTTTTTTGCCAAATTTTGACCCTCCTTTCCTCAGCCTTAAAGCTTTTTTTGCAGAAAAAAGCGAATTAAAAACAAGTGCATCTGTAAAGCACAGTCACTTTACAGATGCCTATTATACTAAAAATGAACGGCGTTGTCAAGCATAATTTTGTCGGCTTTTGCACGGCTTATCCACTTTTTTTGCCCGTTTCGGGTTGAAAAGTGAAAAAATATCCATAGTTTGTGGCAAAATTATGCCCGGAACACAAGATGTATTCACTTTTTCACATTTGCGATGTGGAAAACTTTTTTACACGCAGACGGTGTTCAGCGTTTGTAAAGCTGATACACTTTACAAAATCACTTCAAGGTTACAATTGTAACGCCGTCCTCACCCTCGCCGTAAACGCCTAAACGGCTCGTTTTAACATAGGGCGACGACTTCAGATAGCGGGTTACTGCGCTTCTGAGCGCACCCGTTCCCTTTCCGTGGACTATCGTAAATTCGCTAAGCCCCGTGCGAAGCCCCATATCAATGAATCGGTCAAGCTCAATCAGGCATTCGTCAACCGTCATGCCTCTCAGGTCAAGCCTCGTTGACGGCGACATGTTGAGCCTGCTTTCGCCCTGAAGCTTTGCTGTTGAGCGTGTCTCTTTTTTCTTCGGAGCATTTTCGCAAAGGCGCAGGTTTGCAAGCTTGACTCTTGTTTTTATCGAGCCTGCCTGAACCTCAACATTGCCGTTTTTGTCGGCGGGGGAGAGAACCTTTGCGCTTTTGCCGATGTCACGGATTATAACCGTGTCGCCCGCCTTGAGAGGACGGGGAAGCACATAGTTTTCATCATCGTCATCAATTCCGATAACGGGGTCTGCGGCGGAATCAATGGATTCAACGCCCCTCTTGACGAGCGCCTTTGCCCGCCTTGCAAGCTCGGCGGCGTCCTTGGTTTTCTGCTGTTCCTTTTTGAGCTTGTCCAGCTCTTGCAGAAGCGTATAGGCTTCACGCTTGGCTTGCTCAACAACTCTGAGCGCCTGCGAACGGGCTTTTTCAATCTCCTGCTCACGGAGCGACGAAATCTCCGCTTTCAGCTTTTCGGCGTCAGCCTTTTCCTTTGCCGCATTTTCCGAAAGCTGTTTTGCACGGTCGTATTCATGCTCCATTTTCTGTCTTGTTTCTTCAAGACGGTCAACAACATTTTCAAAAGCTTTGTTTTCGCTTGAAACAAGCTCGCTTGCCCGCTTGATAACCTCGGGGTCAAGCCCAAGCTTTTCGCTGATTGCAAGGGCATTCGATTTGCCGGGAACGCCGATAAGCAGGCGGTAGGTCGGGCGGAGAGTTGCAACATCAAATTCACAGCAGCCGTTTTCAACTCTCGGAGTTTCAAGCGCATAGGCTTTCAGTTCGGCATAGTGGGTTGTTGCGGCGATTTTTGCGCCCTTGAAATGCAGGGCTTCAAGGATTGAAATTGCAAGAGCGGCGCCCTCAACGGGGTCTGTTCCCGCTCCGAGCTCATCAATCAGAATAAGACTGTGCTCGTCCGCCTCATTATATATATCAATAATATTGGTCATGTGCGCCGAGAAGGTCGAGAGCGACTGCTCAATCGACTGCTCGTCGCCGATGTCGGAAAGTATTTTATCAAAAACAGATATTTCGCTTCGGTCGCCTGCGGGAATCATAAGACCGCACATCGCCATCATTGAGAGCAGACCGAGCGTTTTTATCGAAACGGTTTTACCGCCCGTGTTCGGGCCTGTTATAACGAGCGTGTCAAAATCCGAGCCGAGTGAGATATCAACGGGCACAACCTTTTTCGGGTCAATAAGCGGATGCCTTGCCGAACGGAGATTGATAACGCCCCTGTCATTGAGAATCGGCGGTGCGGCTTTGATTTTATAGGCATATTGCGCTTTTGCGAAAATCAGATTCAGCTCAAGAGCGCATTCGTAGCTGTTTTTGATGCTGTCTGCAAAATCTCCCGCCTGAGCCGAAAGCTCGCTGAGAATGCGGTCGATTTCTTCACGCTCCTTGGTTTGCAGAACCCTGATTTCGTTGTTTGCTTCAACAACCGCCATCGGTTCGATGAATACGGTTGCGCCGCTTGCCGAGGTGTCATGCACAAGACCCGCAATTTCGCTGCGGTATTCGCTCTTGACAGGCACAACATACCTGCCGTTGCGCTGAGTGACGATATTTTCCTGAAGAAACTTTGAATGAGTCTGCGAACGGGAAAATTTTTCGAGCTGTTCACGCACCTTGGCTTCCTGAATCCTGATTTTGCGCCTGATATCGGCAAGAGCGGGGGAAGCGTTGTCGGAAATTTCTTCCTCGGTGACAATGGCGTTGAAAATTGCCGTTTCGAGATATTTATTCGGCGCAAGAGCGCTGAAAAGCGGGTCAAGAACGCACTCAACCCCTGCGTTTGAGGCTCTCCATTGAGAAAGAGTGCGGATAACTCTGAGCACTCCGCCAATGTCAAGCAGTTCTTTCGGGCTGAGCACGCTGCCTGCGTTGGCTCGGCTCAGAGCGTTGTTGACATTTTTAAGCCCGCCGAATGACGGACCGCCGAAACGGGCGAGGAGCATATGAGCGTCCTCGGTCTGCTTCAGCAAGGCTTTTGCAAGGTCAAGGTCGGTCTCGGGCTTCAGATGCACGGCGTTATAACGGGCATCCTCACAACTTGTAAATTCCGCAAGCTTTTCGAGAACCTTGTCAAATTCAAGAGCCTTTGAATGTTTATCAAATGAATTCATATGAGTCTCCTATTTTTGTTACTGCGAGGAGAAACGGGAGCGGCGGTTAAATTTCTTCGCCGCTTTCATCGGTTGAGGCTTCGGAGCTGTCCTCATCTGATGAGGTCTCCTCATTTTCGGATGTGACGGTCTCTCCGTTTTCATCTGTCAGGGCTTCGGCGGTAGTTTCAGCCGCCGAGGTCGGCTCGGTTAACGGAGCTGTTTCCGAGACAGGCTCGGTTTCGGGCGGACGGCTCTGCTTATCGGTTGTTCCGATAACCTCCTGGCCGTCTGCCGCCTGAATCGAAGAAACATACATTCCTCCGCTGCGTTCACGCAGGGTTATTTTCATGTATTTGTCGGGCTCCGGAGCGGCATATTCGCCGTCGGCAACCTGAACCCACGCCTTGTTGCCGATATAGCCTACGCTCAGAATGACCGAGCTTCCCTGCTTCTCAATGTCGTAAACCTTGGGAGTGTAGGCGGATTCAACGCCCGTAATGGGCAGAATGTAGCTTTTGAGAGCGGCGTCATAGGTTATGTCGTATTCGCTCATGTTGATTGAAGAATGCATTGACGCAATGTCGATTTCCGTTCCGAAAAGGCCGATAAAATACTGCTCGATATCCGCCTGCGGAACAATAATTCCGATGGTGTCACCCTCGGAATAGGGGTATTTGTCCGCTCCATCCTCGCTCATAAGCAAAGCCCAGACTGCGCTGTTGAGAAGCTGAGAAACATCCGCCTGAGTAAGGTCGTCAAACGGGTCGGGGTCAAACATAACCACGGGAGTCAGCATTTTTTCGTATTCTTTTTTCTCGGCTGTTTTATCCGTCAGATTTCCTATGCCGTCAACCGACATTTTTATAACGCTGACTGCGCCGATGATTGCGAGAATCACGGCGAGAATGCCGATGGGGAAGGCAAGCTTATTCTTTTTGCCCTTTTTGCTTTTATTAGTTGCCAATTCAATAACCTCCGTTGATTACCTTATCTGACCGTTGCCGCTGATAACATATTTTGAGCTGACCATGTGGGCAACGCCGAGCGGACCTCTGGCGTGGAGCTTCTGAGTTGAAATTCCGATTTCTGCGCCGAAGCCGAATTCTCCGCCGTCGGTGAATCTTGTTGAAGCGTTGACATAAACTGCGGCGGCGTCAACCTGAGCCTTGAATTGCTCTGCGGCGGCGTAGCTGTCGGTGACAATCGCTTCGCTGTGACCCGTGCCGTATTTTGCGATATGCTCGATTGCTTCGTCGATGCTCTCAACTACTTTAACGCTTATTTTATAGTCAAGATATTCCTTTGCCCAATCCTCGGGTGAGGCAGGCTTTGCATAGGGCAGGATTTCGCAGACCGCTTCATCGCCCATGATTTCAACGCCCTTTTCTTTCAGCCTTTCGCCCACGGCGAGCAGAGCAAGCTCGGCGATATCCTTGTGAACAAGCAGGCTTTCGCAGGCGTTGCAGACCGAAACACGGGAAGCCTTGGCGTTGACAACGATATCTGCCGCCATGTCAATATCCGCCGCAGCGTCAATATAAACATGGCAGTTGCCGACTCCGGTTTCGATAACGGGAACGGTGGCGTTTTCAACAACGGAGCGGATAAGCCCCGCTCCTCCTCTCGGAATCAGCAGGTCAACATAGCCGTTAAGGCGCATGAGGTCGGTTGCCGCCTGCCTTGAAATATTTTCAATAAGAATAATGCAGTCCTCGGGCAAGCCCGCCTGAGCGATTGCCTCCCTCATAACGGAAGCTATCGCTTTGTTGGAGTTAACGGCTTCCTTGCCGCCTTTGAGAATAACCGAGTTGCCCGCTTTCAGGCATATTGCCGCCGCATCGGCCGTAACATTCGGTCTTGCTTCAAAAATAACCGCAATAACGCCGATGGGGACTGTGACTTTTTCGATTCTGAGACCGTTCGGTCTTGTTTCGCCGCTGAGAACCCTGCCGAGCGGGCTTTCACTTTCCGCAACACGGCGCAGACCGCTTGCCATTGAAGCGATTCTGTCGCCCGAAAGGGTCAGGCGGTCAATCATCGCCTCGGACATTCCCGAAGCGGATGCGGCTCTGATATCCTTTGAATTTTCTTCAAGAATGTATTCTGCATTATTTTCGAGCGCATCGGCGGCTGAACGCAGGGCTTTATCAATAACCGCCGAGCCCGCTCTTGAAAGAATCCTCTGGGCTTCCTTTGAACGTGCGCCGATTTCAATCATTTCATTCAATTTTCTCTACCTCCCGTGCCTTAAAGAAAGTGCCTATCTGCCTGCCGTCGATAACTTTGTATATATCTTCGGGGTCTTCGCCGTTCATAACAACGGTGTTGATTCCGCTTTCGGTTGCAATCTGAGCGGCGTGAAGCTTTGTTATCATTCCGCCCGTTCCTCTGTCTGTTCCGCTGCCGCCTGCAAGGGCAAGAATGTCATCGGTTATTCTGTCAACGCTGCTGATGAGAACCGCATCGTCATTTTCTGCGGGATTTGCGCTGAAAAGTCCGTCAATATCGGTTAAGATAATCAGCATATCAGCGTCAATGATTTTTGCAACATGGGCGGAAAGGCTGTCGTTATCGCCGAAAACGATTTCTTCAACCGCAACGCTGTCATTTTCGTTGATTATCGGCAGAGAACCGTATTCAAACAGCTTCATAAAGGTGTTGCGCAGATTGCGGTGTCTCTCCTCGTTTTCAAAGTCATCTCTCGTAACAAGAAGCTGACCCGTCGTGTTGCCGAATTCGCCGAAGAATTTGTCATAAAGGAACATAAGCTCGCATTGACCGACCGTCGCCGCCGCCTGTCTGCCCGGAGTGTCTTTCGGGCGTTCCTTCAAGCCGAGTTTGCCGACTCCGACTCCGATTGCGCCCGAGGTGACAAGCGCAATTTCTATGCCTGCATTTTTAAGGTCGCTGAGAACCATTGCAAGCTTTGAAAGGCGGCGAATGTTTATTTTGCCCGTGCTGTAGGTCAGGGTCGAAGTGCCGACCTTGACAACCATTCTTTTTATATCTCTTTTAATCATTTCTTATTCCTCAAATTATTTTCAGATATTTACGGTAATTTTTTTCACTTCCGACATCGCCGACGCAGCAGAGCGAAAGCTTTGAAAAATCGAAGATTTCCTTTGCAGTCTGCTTGATTTCGTCAAGCGTAACGCCCCTGACGGCTTTGATAACCTCTTCCTCGCTTCTCGGCCTGCCGTGAAGCAGAACTCCCTTGCCGTTCCGTGAAGCAATTGAAGAAACATTTTCAAGGCTCATGACAAAGCCTGCAACGGTCTGCTCCTTTGCCCTTGAAAGCTCCTTTTCGGTTACGGTATCGGCAAATTCTGAGATGATTTTCAGGGTTTCGCCGATTGCCTGTTCCTCGGATTTTTTGCTAAGCCCCATGCAGACGATGAATACCGCCGCATTAAGATGGGCAACATTAACGCAGTCAACCGAATAGGCTAAGCCGAGCTTTTCTCTTATCGTCTGGAACAGCCTAGATGAAGAAGACGCTCCGAGCATTGACGAAATGAGAGCGGCGCAGTCACGCCGTTTATCCGACAGCGGAATCCCCGGGAAGCCGAGAATGAGCTGATTTTGCATAAAATCTTTTTTGATGCGATAAATTCCGGGCGAATAATCCGCCGAAACGGGCGTCAGCTCAAAACCCGTATTTTTCATGCCCGAAAAATATCTTTTGCAGATTTGAACGGCTTCGTCTTCGTCAAAATTGCCGCTGAAGCTGACAACCGTTCTTTCGGGAACATAAAACTTTTTCATGTGAGCCGAAAGGCTTTCTCCCGTCACGGAATCAACGGTCTGATTTGTTCCGAGAATGTTGCTGCCGAGCATACTGCCGTTCCAGACTTTTTCGTAAAAAGAATCGGCGCAGAGATCCTCGGGGCTGTCCTCATACATTGCGATTTCCTCTTTTATAACGCCTTTTTCAAGCTCAATATCCTCTGGGGAAAGCTTGGGATTCATTATCATGTCGCAGATAATGTCAAGAGCCTTTGCGCTGTGCTCCGAGAGCGTGTGAGCATAAAAACAGGTCATTTCTTTGGCGGTGTATGCGTTGAGCACTCCGCCGATTTCGTCCATTTCAACCGCAATGTCAAGCGCCGAACGCTTTTCGGTTCCTTTGAAAAGCATATGCTCGATAAAATGCGAGGTTCCTGCGGTTTCGGGAATTTCAAAGCATGAGCCGCTGCCCACCCATACCCCGAGAGAACAGGTTTTTGCATTATCGTTTTTCTGAATAACGATTCTGAGCCCGTTATCAAGAGTAATAATTTTGAATTTATCCGTCATATGTTAACCCTGCTTATTGTCAAAAATCAATGTAATGCTGCCGAGAGTGATTTTGTCGCCCGTTTTGAGAAGCTGTTTTTTTTCAAGAGGCTTGCCGTTTATCAGCACTCCCGCATCGGATTTTATGCCGGTTATGTACCAGCCGGATTTTGTGCAGACAACAACGGCATGAAGCCTTGAAACGGTTGAATAATTCAGTATAATATCGCAGTTTTTGTGGCGGCCTATCGAGGTTTCACGGCTGACAAGGGGGAAAGAATCGTTGTTTGCCGTGTTGATAAGCCTTGCCTTGCCTGCCGAGGGCGGCTTGCGCTTCAAAAGCGCCGAAAGGCACAGAGCGAGAACCGCAACCGCAAGCACGGGCAGAGCATAGTGCGAAATGCGCAAAATAAAATCAAGCATGACTTTCTCCGTCTATTTAGATTATATATAGTTTATATTAACATTATATATCCTAAAAGTCAATAATTGATGAGAGATAATATATTATATTTGACATTCGGAGGTTTAAGCGGTAAAATATAAAAAACTGTTAACGGGTGGATGCTATGAGCTGGATAGATTATGTGATAATCGCCGTGGCTGTTGCTGCGGTTATTTCGCTTGTTGTTCATAAAGTCAGAGAAATAAAGGGCAAGGGCTGCAGCGGATGCGGCGGCAACTGTTCGCAATGCGGCAAAGGATGTAAAAATGATGATGAAAAGCTATGATCTTGCGGTTGTCGGCGGCTGCTCTGCGGGGCTTGCGGCGGCAATCAACGCAAAAAGGCGCTCCCCGAATCTCAGCGTTGCGGTTATCGAAAAGCTGCCGAGAGTCGGCAAAAAACTGCTTGCAACAGGCAACGGAAAATGCAATATCACAAATTCGGGCGCTCTTGAGCATGAATATCAGAACAAGGGCTTTGCGGAGTATGCCCTGAACCGCTATCCGCCCGAAGCCGTGCTTGATTTTTTTTCGTCGCTCGGCTTGCTCTGCTATGCTGATGACTGCGGAAGATATTATCCCCGAAGCAATGCGGCGGCGAGCGTTGTCGATGCGCTGAGATTTGAGCTTGAAAGGCAGAAAATCGATGTAATCTGCGACACTCCCGTAAAAGAAATAAAAAAGACGAAAAACGGATTTTTGATTAACGGAGAGATTTCGAGCGAAAAGCTGATAGTTGCGGCGGGCGGAAGGTCTTCCCCTGCGCAGGGTTCCGACGGCAGCGGATTTGAATTGGCAAAGGCGTTCGGTCACAAGATAACTCCGAGCGTTCCTGCGCTTGTTCCGCTCTGTGCGTCGCCCTCTGTAACCAAACCGATGAAAGGCATCAGAGTCCGCAACGCCGAGCTGACCCTTAAAGGCTCGGGCGTTATTAAAAAAACGGTCGGTGAAATCCTTTTTACGGAGTACGGATTATCGGGAATCGCCGCAATGGAGCTTGCTTCGGCGGCTCAAAAATATATTAATAATGAAAAGGTGTTTCCCTTTACACATATTGATTTTATGCCGGATATGGCTTTTGATGAATTGCTTGACTATTTGAATAATCTCAGCAAAATCAAGGGTTCATGCGGATTGGATAATCTTTTGACGGGATTTTTGCCGAAGGCGGTCGGAATTGCAATATGTAAAGCGGCGAAGCTTTACAATCCCGATATGAGAATATCGGAGCTTTCACCCCGTGATATGCGCTCCGTCGCTTCAAAAATCAAGGATTTTCCGCTTGAAGTGAGCGGAACGAGGGGATTTAATAATTCTCAGGTGACGAGCGGCGGCGTTGAAGTTGCGGAGATAAACGAAAAAACTATGGGTTCAAAGCTTTGCAAGGGCTTGTATTTTGCAGGCGAAATAATTGATGTTGACGGCGGCTGCGGCGGCTTCAATCTTCAATGGGCTTGGTCATCGGGTCTGCTTGCAGGCGAACTCGGGTGAGGTATATTAATGATAAAAATTAATGAAATCAAGCTTCCGCTTGACAGCGACGAGAGCGAGCTTCGCCGTGCGGCGGCAAAGGCTCTGAGATGCAAAGAAACAAAAATAAAATCTCTCAGCATTGTCAAAAAAGCGGTCGATTCGAGAAAAAAAGATAATATCCGTTTTGTATATAATGTTACGGTTGAGGTTGACTCTGACGAGGCGGCGTTAATCGCTCATGCGGGTAACTCAAAGGTTGAGGCGGCTGAGCCTTACCGCTACGAGATGCCCGAAATCAGGAGAACGAGCACTCTCAGACCGATTATCGCAGGCTTCGGACCTGCGGGATTTTTTGCGGCGCTTATTCTTGCAAGGGCGGGGCTTCGCCCGATAGTTATCGAGAGGGGTGCAGATGTTGACACCCGAACGGCGGATGTCAAGGGCTTCTGGACTTCACGCAGACTTAACCCCGAGAGCAATGTTCAGTTCGGCGAGGGCGGAGCAGGCACTTTTTCGGACGGCAAGCTGACAACTGGTATCAAAGACCCGCTCTGCCGCAAGGTAGTTGAGGAGCTTGTTCTTCACGGCGCACCGCCCGAAATCAGCTATTCCTCACGCCCGCATATCGGCACGGACAGGCTCGGAGCGGTTGTCAAGGCGTTCAGGCAGGAGATTATTTCTCTCGGCGGTGAGGTTCGCTTCGACTGTAAGCTGACAGATATTATCGTTGCAAACGGAGTTGTTCAGGGAATAACCTGCGTCAGCTCCGACGGTTCAAGCGAGGATATCGAAACCGATACTCTTCTTCTCTGCATAGGTCATTCGGCGAGAGATACGGTTGAAATGCTTTATAAAAAAGGAATAAAAATCATGCAGAAGCCGTTTTCGGTCGGCGTTCGCATTGAGCATCCGAGGGAGCTTATCGATAAAGCGCAGTACGGCTCTTTTGCGGGTCATCCCGCACTCGGAGCGGCAGATTATAAGCTTGCGTGCCACCCCGAACACGGCAGGGGAGCATATACTTTTTGCATGTGCCCGGGTGGAACGGTTGTTGCCGCCGCCTCGGAGGAGGGTCATGTTGTTGTTAACGGCATGAGCGAATACGCCCGTGACGGCGAAAATTCAAACTCCGCTCTGCTTGTCGGCATTGAACCCGAGAATTTCGGGAGCGACCATCCTCTTGCGGGAATGGAGCTTCAAAGAAAAATTGAGAAAACCGCTTTTGAACTCGGCGGAGGCGATTACAGCGCCCCGTGCCAGACCGTCGGAGATTTTCTCGGCGGCGTTGCGTCAAAAAAGCTTTCATATGTTAAGCCGACCTGTGCAACGGGCGTAACTCCCGGCGATATCCGCAAGGTTCTGCCCGAAAGGGTGACGGACACAATGGCTCAGGCGATTGTTAAAATGGATAAGAGCCTTAACGGCTTCGCTTTGCCGGACGCCGTTCTGACAGCACCCGAAACCCGAAGCTCTGCGCCCGTCAGAATCCTCAGAGACGAGCTGTATCAGGCGAACATCAGAGGGCTTTATCCCTGCGGCGAGGGAGCGGGTTATGCGGGCGGCATAGTCTCCGCCGCCGTTGACGGAATCCGCTGTGCCCATGCGGTTTTGATTGACGAAAGTGACGAGTGGTAAAATAATAGTCTTTTTTACAACAATAAATATAGTTATTGAAACAGCTCTGTTTGTTTAAGGTTATGTGAGTCGAACCCGATATGGTTTAAAACGGTCTATTTTCGCCTGAACTGCGTT
>JBJEQD010000009.1:0-3423 GCA_051881575.1 Acutalibacteraceae bacterium
GTCCGCTACAAATTGAAAAATAAAATCGTAGGGACAACCCTTGCGGTTGTCCGTGGAAATGTTTCAAATCCAATGGAACGCCGAGGACGGCGTTCCCTACCGCACCGATTAACATATCTGCACAATTCGGTGTTTTTGGATTAAACATTAATCAATTGTTTATTGTAATATTATTTTGTTGCAATAAAGAAAAATCTCGGAAATCTGAATATAATTTCACCATTTGCTTGAACGGGGTATTCCTTTTGGATTTGCACAAATATATCATGTTCAAACTCTTTTGCTTTTTCAGAAGAAAGAGCAGAGAGATAAGGACGCAACCCCGTGCTCCTGTACCACTCCATAATACTTTCATGTGATGGCATTCGATGACAGTATATAGTTTCCCAAATTGTAAAATCTGTTGAAATCCTTGACAGTAAATCAAAGTATTCTTCTTGTTGAAGATTATAAAACTCTCTTTGCTGCGGAAAATATTTTTTCCATTTATCGGAACAAACCGATTCCTCTATTATTCTGTGTATCGGCTCTTTATAATTCATCGGCGTTTGAACAGCCATTATGCCGCCGTCATTCAGTATGCTCATCATATTTGCAAGTAATTTTTCATGATTCGGTATCCATTGAATACAAGCGTTTGAAAATACAATATCGAATTTATCATTGAGTTTGTCAAAATCTTTATTGGCATCAAAGAGTATAAATTCAATATCTTTATAATTACTTTCGGCAGTTTTTATCATGTCGTTTGAACTGTCAACGCCGATAACTCTTGCATTTGGATACTTGTCTTTTAGAACTCTTGTGCTGTTTCCCGGTCCGCAGCCGATATCAATAACAGATTGCGGGTTTATCGATGGGATTCGATTTACCAGATCAATTGACGGCTGTGTTCTGTCCTTTAAAAACTTGCTGTATAATTCAGCATTCCAATCTGCCATAATGTCATCTCCTCCAAAATATATAATTTTATTAACAGATTTATTGTAGTTGAGGTAACTAGGAAAAAGAAAAAAGACGGTCAAGAAACCGTCTTTTTTGGAGCTGCTAGGCAGACTTGAACTGCCGACCTCATCCTTACCAAGGATGCGCTCTACCACCTGAGCCATAGCAGCAAAGAGCGTTCGCTCGGAACGGATGTTATAATAACATAATACGAGGAATTTTGCAAGACTTTTTTGAAAAATTTTTAAAAATATTTGAAAAGCTCTGAAAATCAGATGATTTTTTCGTTAACCGCTTTTTCAACAAGCTCGGCAAACAGAGAGCAGGACCAGCTGAACCAGCTTCTTGTGAATTTCTTCGGGTTGTTTGCGTCAAAGCCCTCGTGCATATATCCCTTGCCGCCGTCGGTCGTTTCGAGCATATGCAGAATCTCTCTGATTTCGTCGGGGCTGTTGCTCGTCAGACCCTGCATCGAAAGAGCGATGTGCCAGATATATCCCTCGGGAGTGTGCGGACTGCCGACGCCCTTTGCAAATTTGCCCTCATAATAATAAGGATTATCCTTGCTGAGAATAAAACTGCGTGTGTTTCGGTATATTTCGTCCTCGCAGTCGCAGAAGCCGAGGTAAGGGGCGGAGAGCAGGCTCGGAACATTCGCATCGTCAAAAAGGAAATAATCGCCCTTGCCGTTGACCTCGCAGGCATAGATTTTGCCGTGATTTTCGGTTTCAATAACGGCGTATTCGTTGATTCCTGCTTCAATTTCCGCTTTGAGAGCCTTACATTCGCTAATCAGCTCGGTTTCCTCTTTATGAGCGGCTTCAAGCATTTCGGCAAGATAGCCGAGAACGACCGAAGCGAACATGTTTGAAGCAACAAGGTAGCCGTAGCGGCAGCTGTCGTCGCTCGGGCGGAAGCCCGACCAGGTCATGCCCGTGTATTCAACGGGGTTGCCCATGCCGTTGTTGCCTATCGTGTCCTGCTCGGGAGCACCGATTCTTGTGAAACGGTAAGGTGATTTTTCAAAATGATGCTGTTCCGTTCTCCAAAGGTCAACGGTTATTTTTGCGCTTTTAACAAAATCTTCGCCGAGCACACTTCCGTCGCCCGTTGCTTTCCAATATAAATAGGTTAGTCTTATCGGATAACAGAGGGAATCAATTTCGTATTTTCTTTCCCAGACTATCGGATTGTTAAGCGGATAATCGTTGAATTCTCTGTGCTTGTTAGGCTTCTTTTTGTAGGCGTTGGCATAAGGTTCTGTTTCGATATACATTCTCTGCCTTTTGATAACGCCCTTGATTAAATTCGCTATTTCCTCGTTTTCGGCGGTGAGGGGAATATAGTGCGAAACCTCTGCGGTGGAGTCTCTGAGCCACATTGCGGGAATATCGCCCGTGAGAACAAAAACCGAGCCGTCAGGCATGTATTCCGTTGCGGTTTCAATGGTGTTGGGGTAACAGTTTCTGTAAAGCTCGGCGAGCTTCGGGCTGTATTTTTCAATTTTTTCGCAGTATTCGTTAATGTGCTTTTCAACGCATTCGGGTATTTTCATTGTTTTCACCTTTCGGATTTTTTAAAGATAATATAATAATCGGGCACGGAAGTCAACACTTTTAAAAAAACTTATTTGTATCACTTTACATTTCGGCACAAAATATGGTAAAATAAGTTAGCAAAAAAATGATTCGGGGGAAGTTAAAAAATGGAGAAATACGGTCTTGTTCTTGCAGGGGGAGGAGCGAAAGGCGCTTATCAGCTCGGTGCATGGAAGGCTCTCCGAGAGCTCGGAATTGAATTTTCCGTTGTTGCGGGCGTTTCGATAGGTTCAATCAACGGTGCGCTGATTGCTTCCGGCTGTTACGATGAGGCGGTTGAGCTTTGGAAATGCGCTTCGGTTGACAGAGGAGTTAAGATTACGGAGGAGCTTAAAGATCCCGAAAATCTTTTCAGCTTCAGAAATTTCCCTGCACTTTTCAAGGAAATTGTCAGAAACGGCGGTATTGACGCTTCGCCGACCAAAGAACTGCTCAATCAGTTTATCGATGAAAAAAAGGTCAGGGAATCAAAGGTTAATTTCGGCATGGTAACATATCTGCTTTCCGAGCTTTCGCCGCTTGAAATATTTATCGACGATATCCCCGAGGGTCAGCTTGTCGATTATCTTCTTGCGTCCTCAAAGGTTCCCGGGGTCAGCAAAATCGGACCCGAGGGCGAAAAATTCCTTGACGGCGGAGTTTATGACAATGCGCCGATTGAAATGCTGAGAAAAAACGGCTATAACCGTATTATCGTTCTCGATATTTCAACGAGAAAGGGCATCGGTCATAAGGACGATATTTCCTGTGCGGAAGTAATATATGTCAGACCCTACGACATTGAGGATTTGGGAGCGGCTTTTGACTTTGGCGAGGAAATCCACGAAAAAAGGGTTAAAATGGGCTATCTTGACACGAGAAAGGCTTTCGGCTGTCTCTC
>JBJEQD010000010.1:0-3416 GCA_051881575.1 Acutalibacteraceae bacterium
TTCTCGGGCGAAGCCTCATTTTCGGCATTGAAAACGGTATATTCTTTTGAGCATTCAAACACGGCTTCAAAAATCCAGAGCGCTTCTGCGTAATAATTATCTATTCCGCATGTTTTCAGCCGTTCTCTGCCCTTTTTCAAGAGAGAAGCAACCGTCATTCCGCACTCTCCGGGTTTTCGCCGTCATCTTCTATCCGAGGAGCGGTAATTTCGCCCGTCAGCGCTGCTTTCATCGCCTCAATTGCAACCTCGATTATGGCGTCGTCGGGCTCGGCGGTTGTTATGCGCTGCATGATCAGACCGGGTGCAGAGAGAAGCTTTGTTAATTTGTTGGGATATTTGCCCGCAAGCTGAATGAATTCAAAGCCTATACCCATAATAAGCGGCATAATCAAGAGCTTTACAAGAATCCAAACCGCTCTTGTCTCGGTCAGTTTCGGAAAAGCAACCGCAACAATTGATGAAATAAGTATGCTCAGCAAAATAGTAACAAAAATGAAGCTTGTTCCGCATCTGGGATGGAAACGGCCTTCTTTTTTGATGTTTTCAACAGTAAGCTCATTGCCGTGTTCAAAGCAGAAAATAGTCTTATGCTCTGCTCCGTGATACATATAAACTCTGTGAATTTCTTTCATTCTTGCAACAAGAATCATATAGACAACAAAAATTATAACTCTTATTATACCCTCAAAAACGGCTCTCCAGCCGAGAAGCGAACCGCCCGCAAGCTTGCCGTTAACCAAATCAAACAAAAAGCTCGGAAGCCACATAAACAGCAAAAACGCAAGACCGAAGCCGAGAACGGCTGAAATAACGCCGATAACCGCCATCATCTTTGGCCCGAATTTTTCGCTTATCCATTTATCAAGCTTTGATTCGTTTTCGGCCTCAGCATCGTCAAAGGCTGTTTTTTCGGCTGACTCCATGAGAAGCTTGTAGCCGAAAATCATGGATTCAATGAATGCAACAACGCCCCTGATAATCGGTATGTTAAGAATTTTATATTTCTTACGAACCGAAACGAAATCTTTCATCTGAGTTTCAATGGAGCCGTCGGGGAGCCTGAGCGACATTGCAGTTCCCTTGGGGCCTCTCATCATTATTCCTTCCATAAGCGCCTGACCGCCTACGGCAACATAATCATTCTTCTTTTGTTGTTTCATCTGATTTACCTTCTCCTTCCTTTTCGGCAGGTTCTCTGTCAGGCGGTTCAATGGGAACAGTTATTCTGACCGTCGTTCCCTCGCCGTAAATGCTGTCAACATCTATTTCGCCGTTATGGAGCTTAACTATCTCATCCGCAACCGCAAGCCCGATGCCTGAACCTCTGACCGTTGTGTTTGCTTTATAAAACTTTTCTTTGACATGAGGAAGATCCTCCGGCGGAATGCCTGCGCCCGTATCGCTGATTGAAATAACAAGAGATGCGGGATTGGGTATCTCGGCAAAAACAATAATTCTGCCGCCGTGCTCCGTATATTTCAGAGCATTGTCAAGGATATTTATGAATACCTGCTTGATTCTTGACGCATCGCCGTTTGCGGGAGCGGGAACATGAGGAACATTGTAGACAAGCTCAATCCCCTCTCTGATTGCCCGTTCTTTGAAAACAAAAACAACCTCGTCAAGCTCTGCAAGAATATCTATCTTTTCAATGTTCAGCTTCATTCTTCCGCTGCTCATTCTTGAGAAGTCGAGAAGCTCCTCAACCATATCATTGAGCCTTGAAGCCTCGCTGATAATAACGCCCATGCCTCGCTGAGTCATTGCAGGGTCTGTATCTCCAATCTGAAGAAGCGTTTCTCCCCAGCCCTTTATCGCCGTCAGCGGAGTGCGAAGCTCGTGAGAAATTGTTGAAATAAAATCATTCTTTAGTCTGTCCGACGCAGCAAGCTTCGTCGCCATATCGTTTATAGTTGTGCAAAGCTCGCCGATTTCATCGTTAAAGGGATAATGGTCAATTCGGGCTTCAAGGTCGCCGCCCGCAATCCGCTTTGCCGTTTCGCCGATGTCCTTAACAGGATTAACTATTGAACGAATAAACAAAATACCGGAAAACATCAGCAGAGAAAACATGCCGAGACATGCCAGAGCAACAATAATGCTTATGCGAACAAGCTGGTCGTCTATCGCTTCAAGCGAAACCATAAACCTGACTGCGCCGCCGTTAACGCCGCTCGGATAATTATATATACAAGTTGCCGCCATTATTTTTTCGCCCGACGGGAGCCTGCCCGTCCATTTTGAGCTTCCGTTGCCGTCTCTTGCGGCAACATAATCGGGCATTTCAACATCGCCCTTTATTTCAAATCCGCTCGATGAAAGAATAACCTTGCCCGTGCTGTCGATAAGCCAAACAGCCATCTTGTCTTTTTCGGGGAATGTTTCAATAAAAATTCTGCCGGCAGTTTCAAATCCTCCCGAATTGGAATCAACGCTCAGGTTAAAGGTTGAAGCAATTTCATCGGCAGAATAGGAATCGAGCGTCATTCCCGCAACGCCGTAATAATAATTGCGCAGGGAGAAAATCAGAGCAAGAGAAACAGAAACCAAAATCAAAACAACTATTGACGCAACATTAAAAAACCATCTTTTGGTTATTCCGACAAATTTCAAAGCTCTGCCCCCTTTCGCTTAAATATTACGGCAAATCAGTCAAACAATCCATTTGTAGCCGACGCCCCATATCGTTATGAGGTGTTTCGGAACCGACGGTTCGTCCTCAACCTTCATTCTGAGCCTGCGGATATTAACATCAACTATTTTTTCTTCTCCGAAATATCCGCTGCCCCAGACCTTATTCAGAATGTCCGTTCTGCTCAGCGCAGCGCCTGCGTTGGTGAAGAAATATTCCATCATCTGAAACTCAACCTGAGTCAGCTCTATGTATCTTCCGTTTTTGGTGAGAGTTCTGCTGCGGAGATTAAGCTTGAACTCTCCAAGCTCGATAACATCAACCGTTTTCGGCTTTTCGGAGGTGTTCATGGCTACCCGCCTGTAAATCGCATCAACTCTTGCAACAAGCTCCGAGGGCGAAAACGGCTTTGTAACATAATCGTCAGCGCCCATCATAAGCCCTGTTATTTTATCCATTTCCTGAGTTTTTGCGGTCAGCATTATAATGCCGATATTGTTGCTCTTTGAGCGAAGCTGTTTGCAGACCTCAAGCCCGTCAACATTCGGCATCATTACATCAAGAACGGCAACATCTATATCACCGCCGCACGAATCATATAGCTCAAGAGCCTCCGCTCCGTCCTTTGCTTCAACAACATCATAGCCGCCTCTGCGAAGATTGATTACAATAAACTCCCTGATTGCCGCTTCGTCCTCGGCTATCAAAACCCGTTTCATCCTCTTACTCTCCTCGTATAATAAAGTAGTAGTTATTAAAGTCCCTCTCCAAGGACTGTATGC
>JBJEQD010000011.1:0-14846 GCA_051881575.1 Acutalibacteraceae bacterium
TTTGCATTCGCAAAAATGAAGTTTGCTTCGCAAATTAAGGATAGGCTCCGCCTATAACCGATTGTAATTGCTTCGTAAGCTTTTTTTGTTTTCGGCAGCTTGCGGATTATCTGTTGCATTGATTAATCCGTTAACTTATCAATCCTCAGCCCTACGGGCAGCTCCTTTTCTAAGGAGCCCAAGGCGGAAATTTAATCTAAGTAATGAATATTCTGAAAAAATGTGGCTGACGGCATAGGCTCCTTTGGCAAAGGAGCTGGCGCATAGCGCCTGAGGATTGGAAAGATTGCAGATAAATCCAATGCAAAAAATTGCACTTCTCCCGTAGGGAACGCCGTCCTCGGCGTTCCGGGAAAACAGCAGAAATACTCGGTAAATTGTTATAGTCCGAGGTCAGCAGGATTATGATGAAATATGGAAATATATTGATGAAAACCCGCTTCGGTGGGAATCGGATTGTTTTTATTAATAAAACGGTGATAAAATGAGAGCAGTTATTCAAAGAGTTAACAAATCTTCCGTCAGCGTTGACGGCGAAATAAAGGGCGCAGTTGCTAAGGGCTTTAATGTCCTGCTCGGCGTTATGGACGGCGACACCGAGGCGCAGGCGGAGCTGCTTGCCGCCAAGGTTGCAAAGCTGCGGATTTTCGAGGACGAAGCGGGTAAAATGAACAGAAGCATAACCGATATCGGCGGAGAAATCCTTGTTATTTCTCAGTTTACCCTCTGCGCCGATATCAAAAAGGGCAACCGCCCGTCTTTCACGGATTCCGCTCCTCCGGCAGAGGCAGACAGACTTTATAAATATTTCTGCTCGGAGCTTATCAAAAACGGCGTTTCAAAGGTCGAAACAGGCGTTTTCGGAGCGGATATGAAGGTTGAAATCGAAAATGACGGCCCCGTAACAATAGTTATGGATACCGATATCTGGGATAAAAAGCAGAAGTAAGAGGAATCAAAATGAAAATAACTAAGGTTCAGCTTGAACATGAAATATTCTCAAACTGTTTTTTGCTCGTTGATGAAGAATCGGGCGAAGCGGCGGTTGCAGACCCGGGCTATTACGGCGACGCTCTCAAAGATGCGATAGAATCGCAGGGTAATATAAACTTAAAATACATTTTGCTTACTCACGGCCATTTTGACCACATTTACGGCGTTCCGAGCTTGAAAGAAGAAAGCGGCGCAAAGGTTGTAATCCATGAAAATGATGCGGGGCATCTGCTTGACCCCGAAAAGAGCCTTGCTGAGGGCAATATGCCTGAACCGCAGATTCCCGTTCATGCCGATATCACGGTCAAAGACGGCGATATTCTGAAGCTCGGCAACGAAACAATAAGAGTTTTGCACACTCCCGGTCATACCATGGGAAGCGTATGCTATATTCTTGAAAATGACAGAGTTATTTTAAGCGGCGACACTCTTTTTTGCATGACGGCAGGCAGAACCGACTTTTGGGACGGAAGCGAAGAAAAAATGATAAAGTCCCTCAAAAAGCTTATTGCGCTTGACGGCGATTATCGGGTTTTGCCCGGTCATAACCGAGAAACCACGCTTGAAAGCGAAAGAAAACGCAATTGGTATATCAGAAGGATGATAAAATAAGTGATATTAAGAATTTTCGGTCACGATTTTCACTATGAATGCGAAAATCTGTGCAGGGTATATTTTCCAAACGAAAAAATTAATATTGTGTATGACGGCAGCGGAGAGGATTCAAAAACGGTAATAACCCGTTGCGAACCGACCGACGGCGGAAATATTATATCCGTTGAAGCGGTTATTGACGGCGAATCCCGAGCTTATTCTTCAAAGGTTATTGCCGATGAAGCTCAGCTCAGAGACAAGAGCGAGCTGAAAACCGCTCAGCTTATTTTCAAAGCGCTGTCGGAGCTGACGGGATATACTCCGCCTTGGGGCGTCCTGACGGGCGTTCGTCCTTCAAAGCTTATGCTCCGTCTGATATCACAGCACGGCGAGGAAGAGGCAAAACGCTATTTTACGGAGGATTTGCTGGTCAGCGAAGAAAAAACGGCTTTGGCAATGACCGTTGCCGATGCGGAAAAGAAAATAATCAACCTTTCAAGAGATGATTCATTCAGTCTTTATGTTTCGATTCCGTTCTGCCCGTCAAGGTGCAGTTATTGCTCCTTTGTTTCTCATTCGATAGCGAACCCGAACGCAAAGAAGCTGTTTCCGCAGTATCTTGAAAAGCTTGAAGAAGAAATTGAAATAACCGGAAAAATAGTCGGAGAACTCGGTCTGAGGCTTGAAAGCGTTTATTTCGGCGGCGGAACTCCGGGAGTGCTTGAAGCTCCTCAGCTTGACAGCCTGCTTTCCGCAGTGGAAAATAATTTTGACCTTTCAACCGCAAGGGAATATACGGTTGAAATCGGCAGACCCGACACCGTGACCGCCGAAAAGCTTGAAGCTCTCAGACGGCACAATGTCGGCAGAATCAGCATTAATCCGCAGACCTTCAACGATAAAACGCTGAAGCTTATCGGCCGCAACCACAGCGTTGAGCAGGCGGTTGAAGCCTACCGCCTTGCGGAAAAATACGGCTTTGAGAGCATAAACATGGATTTGATTGCAGGTCTGCCGGGCGAAAGCGCCGACGATTTTTGCAGGAGCGTTGACAAAGCGGTTTCACTTTCCCCGAATAACATAACCGTTCATACTCTTGCTCTGAAGCGTTCCTCGGGTCTTAACGCCTCGGGTGCAGGCGTTTCGGGCGGTAATGAAGCGAAAAAAATGCTTGAATATGCTTCAAAAAGGCTTACGGAAGAAAATTATTCGCCGTATTATATGTACCGTCAGAGCAAATGCGTCGGCAATCTTGAAAATGTCGGCTGGTGCATGGCGGGCGGCGAATGCTTATATAATGTTTTTATGATGGAAGAATGTCACACCGTTATTGCCGTCGGCGCAGGAGCGGTAACAAAGCTCTGTGAGCCGGGCACAACGAATGTTGAGCGAATATTTAATTACAAATATCCATATGAATATATTTCGGGTTTTGATAAAATTACCGAACGCAAAAACGGAATAAAGAGCTTTTATTCGTCATACTAAATCTTATAGGGTGATTAAGGTATGGATATATGCAAGGATAAATTATCTTTCAGCAAAATAAATAACCTTGCTCTTTCTCCTCAGAGATTCCTTGACGAGTGCAGCAGTTCTTATCACGCTCGGGTTTCCCATGCAGCGGAGAGAATATTTAATGACGGCAATGTTAAATTCGTTATGCTTGCCGGGCCGAGCTCTTCCGGAAAAACAACCACAGCCTCGCTTCTTTCGGAAAAAATATCTGCTTTGGGTTGCAAGGCGTATGTTGTTTCTCTTGATGATTTTTATCTGCCTCACAGCGAGGAATATCCGACGGATGAAAACGGCGAGCCTGATTATGAATGCGTTGAGGCTTTGGACCTTGAACTGATGCGTTCATCATTTCTGAGCCTTTCCGAAAGCGGCAGGGCGGAGCTTCCCGTTTTCGATTTCAGGAGCGGTGAAAGAATAAATAATGCAAAAACTATTGAACTCGGCGAAAATGATGTTATAATCTTTGAAGGGCTTCATGCTCTGAATCCCGTTGTTTCGGATGCGCTCGATGCAAAAAGCCTTTTCAAAATCTATGTCAGCGTTTCTTCAAGAGTTTATGAGAATGACGGCAGCGTTTTGCTTTCAAAGCGTGATTTGCGTTTTACCCGCCGCATGGTCAGAGACTTCAGCTTTCGCTCAATGTCGGTTGAGAGAACCTTTGACATCTGGGGGAGCGTTATGAGGGGCGAGGATAAATATCTCTTCCCTTATGAAAGCCTTGCCGATGTTAAGCTTGATTCATTTCATCCCTGCGAGCCTTGCGTTCTGGCTCCTAAGGCTGTTGAATTGCTTTCTCAGGTCAGAGACGGAGAATTTAAAGAAAAAGCGTCAACGCTTTCCGAAAAGCTGAAGCTTTTCAAAAATATTGATTATTCCTATTTGCCGCAAAATTCTCTTTTGCGTGAATTTACGGGCTGAAAAGCTCTCGGACAATGTCTGTAAAAAGGAGTGTGAGCCTTTTGGGTTCTGAAAAGAAACAGTCGGTTTTAAACGGCGCAATGATATTGATGGTTGCCGTTGTGCTCGTTAAGGTTATCGGCGCATTGTTTAAAATACCGCTGACTGATATGCTCGGCAGCGTAGGCAGAGGATATTTCAACTCTGCCTATGAGGTCTATACGCCTATTTTCGCAATATCGATGGCGGGCTTGCCCGTTGCCGTTTCGAGAATGGTTGCGGAAAATGTTGCGCTCAACCGCTACAGAGAAGCCCGAATGGTTTTTC
Source organism: Acutalibacteraceae bacterium (assembly GCA_051881575.1). Classification (GTDB taxonomy): domain Bacteria; phylum Bacillota; class Clostridia; order Oscillospirales; family Acutalibacteraceae; genus CAG-177. The sequence goes on from JBJEQD010000011.1 coordinate 4,330, forward strand.
GGGTTTCAAAACGCATTTTTACGATTGTCGGCATTGCAGGAACCCTTATTCTGCTTATAGCGGCTTATCCTTATGCAAGGTTCATAGCAGGCCCCAAAAGCCTCCCTGCCGTTCTCTGCGTAGCTCCGTCAATATTTTTCTGCTGTTACATGTCGGCTTACAGGGGCTATTACGAGGGTCTTCGCAACATGACTCCGACTGCGGTTTCTCAGGTTATCGAAGCTCTCGGCAAGCTCATTATCGGCATTCTTCTTGCGAAAATTGTCGTTTCTGTCGGCACAAGGCAATATGAAGCGGGCATGCTCGCAAGCGGAAATGTTTCAGCAACGGTTTTCGGCTCTGAGGTAACAAGCCTTACCGAAGCAAACAGCGTCATAACTCCGTGGGCAGCCGCAGGAGCCGTTATGGGCGTTACGGTCGGCTCGGTTGCAAGCCTTCTGTTCCTTATGATTTGCCATAAGGTCAGGGGCGACGGCTTTGAAAGAGTTCAGCTTGTTAATTCTCCGAAATCGTCATCTGCCGAAACCATAGCAAAAAACATGATAAAGATAGCAATACCCATGGTCGTCAGTGCTCTGATTCTCAACATAACGAATCTTATTGACAGCATGACCGTTCAGAGCAGACTGTTTGCCGCTCTTGAAAAGGACTTTTCGGTTGTTTTGCAGATGCATTCCGAGGCGTTTGATAAGGCGGTCAGCCTGTCAAGGCTTAATATTAATGATTTAAAAGAAGTAAAGAGCTACCTTTGGGGAGCTTACGGAACGGCTCTTGACTTTAAAAATCTTGTTCCGACGATTACCATTCAGCTCGGCGTCAGCGCTTTGCCTGCTCTTGCCGCTGCATGGGCTGTTAAGGATAAAAAAGCAACAAAGTCAACCATTGAAACGGTTATCAGAGTATGTATGCTTATTGCTTTGCCGGCAGGCATCGGCATGGCGGCTCTTGCAGAACCGATACTGAATATTATCTACGGCAGAGGTCTCAACTCCGACGCAATTTCCGTTGTTGCCCCGATCATGGCGGCTTACGGCATTGCAACGCCCATTATGGCGATTTCAACGCCGACAACAAACATGCTTCAGGCAATCGGAAGAACCGATATCCCCGTAAAGTCGGTTATAATCGGAGCGGTATGCAAAATTGTCTGCAACTTTATCCTTGTCGGCAATCCGAAAATCAATATTTTCGGTGCGGCAGTCGGAACAGTTCTTTTCTATGTCGTCATTGTTGCCTGCAACCTTGTTTCTCTTCTGAGCATTTCGGGAGTTAAAATCCGCTGGAGCTCGGTATTTGTTAAACCGTTTATCTGCGCCGTTCTCTGCGGAGTTACCGCATATGCGGCAAACGGACTTATTGCAAAGCTTATTCCGTCCGGTGCTTCCAATACAATTATGTATATCGGAACGGTATTTTCGATAGGTCTTGCGGCAATTGTTTATGCAATTTCGCTGCTTCTTATCAAGGGAATTGCCCGTGAAGATGTAACAGTTTTGCCAAAAGGAGAAAAAATTGCAAAAGTGCTTGAAAAATACGGACTTTTAGGTTAAAATAGATAGCGTACCTATTGGAGAGTGAAAAAATGACCGATTTTGAGTTTAAAGACAGCTACGATGTTCGGGATTTGGTTGAAATAATGAGAATCCTCCGTGCTCCGGGCGGATGCCCGTGGGATGCGGAGCAAACCCATGAGAGCATCAAGAAAAACCTTATCGAAGAAACCTATGAGGTTATCGAGGCTATAAACAAAAATGATAAGGAGCTGCTCTGCGAGGAACTCGGCGATTTGCTCATGCAGGTTGTTTTTCACGCTCAGATGGAGCGTGAGAGCGGCGAGTTTGATTTTGATGCGGTTTCCGACGGAGTCTGCAAAAAGCTCATTGAACGCCACCCTCATGTTTTCGGCGAAGTCAGCATTTCGGGTGTTGACGATGTTCTGACAAATTGGGACGCTATCAAGCGCAAATCCAAGGGTCAGAAAAGCACAACCGAATCAATGCTCAGCGTTCCGAGGGAGCTGCCCGCTTTGATGAGAGCAACAAAGCTTCAGAAAAAAGCGGCTGATGTCGGCTTTGATTGGGACGATGTGTCGGGTGCGCTCGATAAGCTTGAAGAAGAAATATCGGAGCTGAGACAGGCGATCGATAACAAGGATTCAGCCAACATTTCCGAGGAGCTCGGCGATGTGCTGTTCTCTGCCGTTAATGTTTCAAGATTCGTCAAGACAGACGCAGAAGAAGCTCTGACGGCATCGAGCGACAAATTTCTTTCAAGATTCACCGAGGTTGAAAAGCTTGCAAAAGAGCGGGGCATCGATATGAAATCCGCCGGGATTGACGAGCTTGATAAGCTTTGGGACGAAGCAAAGGCAAAATAATTAATGAATATGAATACCTTGCGTATTTCATAAATAGAAAACCAAAAGAATGGAGTAGAAAAAATGAATAAGACAGAACTCGTAAACGCTATCGCAAAGAACGAAGGCATGGAAAAGAAGGCAGCCGAAAAGGCAGTCAGCGCTGTATTCGCAGCAATCACAGACGCACTTGCAGCAGGCGAGAAGGTTCAGCTTGTAGGCTTTGGTACTTTTGAAGTTCGTGAGCGTGCAGAGAAACAGGCTCGTAACCCCAGAACAGGCGAGGCTATCACAGTTGCAGCAACAAAGGTTCCCGCTTTCAAGGCAGGCGCTACTCTCAAAGAGAAGGTTGCAAAATAATTTCTGATGAATTCGGGGCTGCATTATGCGGCCCCTTTTTCTTGATTTTTTCGGCTTCATCCTGATTTGACTTTTAGGAGGTAGAGAAATGAGACTTGATAAATACCTGAAGGTATCGAGAATAATAAAAAGACGCACGGTTGCAAACGACGCCTGCGACGCAAAGCATGTCACCGTCAACGGCAAGGTTGCAAGGGCGTCATATGATGTTAAGGTCGGCGACATAATAGAAATAACCTTCGGCTCAAATACGAGCCGCTTTGAGGTTCTGAGCGTTTCCGAGCATGCAACAAAGGAAACAGCCGCAACCATGTTCAAGGCTCTCTGACAATGACATAAGAATAAACAAGCCCCCCGCAGCATATCATTGAATGAATGCTGAATCGGGAGGTTTTTTTATGGCAGATGAAAAGAAAATGCAGGCAATGCCGCATAATATCGTTCTTGAGGACAGGCGGCTTCTGACGGTTTCGGGCGTTTCGGATGTTGACAGCTTTGATGAAGAAACCGTTGTGGTTTTCACGGAGCTCGGGGAACTGACGGTCAGAGGCAGCAATCTTCATATAAATCGGCTCAGCGTTGAGGTTGGAGAGCTGACGATTGAGGGCAGCATTGCGGCGCTTATTTATTCTGACGATACGCCGAAAAGCGGCGGCTTTTTCAGCAGGGTGTTCAGATAAATGGATTATATCCAGGGGCTTGCCGAGCAGACAGAGATATTCTTTTATTCGCTCGGCTTCGGCTTCCTGCTCGGCATTCTTTATGATGTTTTCAGAACTCTGCGGATGATTATTTCAAGGTCAAAGGGCTTCACATTCTTTATGGATTTGCTCTATTTTGCAGTTTGTGCGGTTCTGACCTTTTGCTTTATAATGGTTGTTGACAGCGGAAAGGTCAGAATATATGTTGCGCTTGGTGAAGCACTTGGCTGGCTGATATATTATTTTTCTTTCGGAGCAATTGCAATCAAGGTCAGCGGAGCGGTTGTCAGAGGGGTCAGAACTGCATTTTCGGCGATTTCAAAACCGTTCAGGCGCATTTTCGGCAGAATCGGTCGAAAATTTATGAAAATTGCCGCTTTTTTTAAAAAAAATATAAGAAAATCTGATAAAAAAACAAAATTTATCTTGCAAAAGCATAGAAGTATAGTGTATAATTTAAACAGATGTGTTAGAAATAATTTAATCGAAAAAAAGGAATCGACAGATGACTTCAAATAAAAGAAAAACAAGAAAAAACAGCATAATTCTTTGGGTGCTTTTCTGCGCCCTTGTTTGCTATTTCGTTGCAACGCTTATCAGCCTTCAGACAAGGGTAAAGGCTGAGGAGCAGAACCTCGAAGCTCTTAAAAACACTTATCAGGAACAGCTTGATGAAAATGCAGAAATTCAGATGATAATTGACGGCGGAGACGAGGCAGATTATATTGAGAGAGTTGCAAGAGAGCGCTACGGCTACGCTAAGCCCGACGAAAGAGTATATTACGATTCCTCTGCATCTTAAAACCGCTTTTGTTCGGTTTGAGTGATATAGATATTATTTTAACACGGAAGGATTATTTTATCGTATGCAAATTGAAGAAGGCGCAATAGTCAGCGGAAAAGTAACGGGCGTAACGGATTTCGGTGCGTTTGTTGAAATTGAAGGCGGCAAGACCGGTATGATACATATTTCCGAGGTTGCCTCCAATTACATCAAAGACATCAAAGAATACATTTCTGTCGGCCAGGAAGTTAAAACGAAGGTTATTTCGGTTTCACCCGACGGAAAGATAAGTCTTTCAATCAGAAAGCTTAACGAACAGCCTAAGGAACAGCGTCCCCAGAAGCCGAGAGCCGAGAGACGCCCTGCTCCCAAAGTTTGGAACGGCCAGAAAACAAGCGCTCCTCCCGCAGGTGAAAAGCAGTCCTTTGAGGATATGATGGCAAGATTCAAGCAGGTTAGCGACGAGAAAATGACCGATCTCAAAAGAGCCAGCGACTCAAAGAGAGGCGGCGGTGGATATTCCCGCAGAGGCTCAAATAAATAAACCTAACGGGGGCTTTGCCTCCGTTTTATTTTAAGGGCAGCCATACTGCCGATATCAAGGAGAATTTTTTATGCGTGAGTTAGATGTTTCGATAATTGAGCAGGCAGTCAGAGATTTATGTATTTCTGCAAACAAGCATTTGCCGCCTGAGCTTGAAAACAGAATATCGTTTTGTGCAGGCTGTGAATATGAGGAACTGCCGAAAAGCATAATGAATTCTCTCGGCGAAAACATTGAAGCCGCAAGAGAGCTTGATATTCCCGTTTGTCAGGATACGGGCATGGCTGTTGTGTTTGCCGAAATAGGGCAGGAGGTTCACTTGACGGGCGGCGGCTTTGAAGAAGCGGTCAACAAAGGTGTTTCAAGGGGCTACACCGAGGGATTCCTCAGATGCTCGGTTGTCAAAGACCCGCTCAGAAGAGTTAACACGGGCGACAACACTCCTGCTGTTATTCACACAAGAATCGTTGACGGAGATAAAGTCAGAATAACGGTTGCTCCCAAGGGCTTCGGAAGTGAAAATATGAGCTGTCTCAAAATGTTCACTCCGTCAGCCACAAGGCAGGATATAATTGATTTTGTTGTTGAATCCGCAAGAAAAGCGGGCAGTAACCCTTGCCCGCCAATGGTTCTCGGAGTCGGCATCGGCGGAACATTTGAGCAATGCGCTCTGCTTGCAAAGATTGCGCTTTGCAGGAATATAGATGAGCCTAACGCTGATGAATATTATTCCTCAATGGAAAAAGAAATGCTTGACGGAGTAAACGCTCTCGGCATCGGTCCGCAGGGCTTCGGCGGAAAAACCACCGCACTTTCGGTTGCCATTGAAGCAAGGCCGACTCATATTGCAGGGCTTCCCGTTGCGGTCAATGTCGGCTGTCATGTTACCCGCCACGCAAGTGTTGAGCTTTAAATCCCCGATATTGCAAAAAATTAATAATTTGTTTATATAATTTATAATAAAAATTTCCAAAACCACTTTATTTTTTTGTGAATATATGCTATAATACAGTCGAAGCTAAAGCTTCAAAGCTTATTAAAAGGGGATGACTGTATGAAAATGACAATTACAGGGCGCAAGTGCTCACCCAGAGATTCCTTCAAGGAACACGCTGAAAAGAAACTCGCAAAAATTGAGCGCTTCTTCGGCTCCGATGTGGAGGCGAAGGTTACGGTAACTGTTGAGAAGTCATCACAATCCGTTGAAATCACCGTTAATAACGGCGGCATGATTTTCAGAGCCCAGGAGAGAGCGGAGAATATGAACGAAGCTCTTGACAAATGTGTTGACACCCTTATCAGGCAAATCAGAAAAAACAAGACCCGTGTTGAGAAAAAGCTTCGCTCCGGCAGCTTTGAGGCGTTTGCCGATGATGCCGATGTTCAGGAGGAAGTTGAGTTTGAGCTTGTCAGAAAAAAGACTGTCAGTCTCAAACCTCAGTCGGTTGAGGAAGCAATTTTGCAGATGAATCTTCTTGATCATCAGTTCTATGTTTTCCTCGATGATGAACACGGCGATGTCAGCGTTGTTTATAAACGCAATGACGGAGGTTACGGCCTTATCACGCCTGAGATTGAATAATCTGCACGGCTTGATGCAATATAGTGATTTGCCGGCGGGAATCATTCTTCTGGTTCCCGCCGGTTTTTAGGTAAATTTGTAATTCTACAGGAGATATTCTTTAATGAAAATTGATTTTGTGATACCCTGCCTGCTCGGCATGGAATCCTTGATTTCATCAGAGCTTCGGGAAATGGGGGCTGAAAATGTCAATGCCGAAAACGGCAGAGTTCTTTTCAGCGGAGACGCCAACATGCTTGCAAGGGTCAATATCTGCTCCCGATTTGCTGAAAGAGTTCAGATTCTTGTCGGCTCGTTTGAAGCGAGAAGCTTTGAAGAGCTTTTTCAGGGCACAAAGGCTCTGCCTTGGGAGGAATGGATAGGCTCTCTTGACGCTTTTCCCGTTAAAGGCTATTCAATCAATTCAGGGCTTTTCAGCACGAGAGACTGCCAGGCAATCATTAAAAAAGCCGTTGTTGAAAGGCTTCGCTCAAAATATCATATTGAATGGTTCGAGGAGACGGGTCCCGTTCATCAAATTCAGTTTTCCATTATGAAAGATAAGGTTTCGCTTCTGATTGATACCTCGGGATACGGGCTTCACAAAAGAGGCTACAGGCTTGACGCCAACGGTGCGCCGATTAAGGAAACTCTTGCGGCGGCGCTTTGCAGCTTGTCCTGCCTTCGTCCGTATCATAAGCTTTATGACCCGATGTGCGGTTCGGGAACAATTCTCATTGAGGGCGCAATGATGGCGGCAAATATCGCTCCGGGCATCAACCGCCGCTTCTCTGCGGAACGCTTCGGCGTGATTGACAGAGCGGTTTGGGAGCAGGAAAGGGAGAGGGCGAGAAGCCTTGAACGACCCTGCGACGATTTTGAAGCTTTCGGCTCGGATATTGACCCCAAAGCGATTGAAATTGCAAAAATCAATGCCAAAAGAGCCGGAGTTGACGGAAAAATTAACTTTAAAGTTTCGGATATTTCGGATTTTTCTCCGCAGACCGATAGGGGAACGCTCATCTGCAATCCGCCTTACGGCGAAAGACTGCTTGACTTGACAGAATGTGAAAAACTATATAAAATAATGGGCGGCATTTTCGAGAGAAAAAAGGGCTGGTCTTACAGCATAATAAGCCCCGATGAAGAATTTGAAAAAGCTTTCGGCAGAAAAGCCGATAAACGCAGAAAGCTTTATAACGGCATGATTAAATGCCAGCTGTTTATGTATTACAAATAATTAATGAGAGGTTGTTTGAATTGAAGCATGTATTTTTGGTTAATCCCATGGCAGGTCAGGGCAAAGGGAAAGCTCTGAATTTCATTAAGCCTAAAATCGAGGAAGTCTGCAAGAAGTATTCGCTCGATTATGAGATTTGCGTTACTCATGCAAAGGGAGAGGGCATTGAATTAGTCAGAGAAAGAGCCAAAACGGGCGAGGAGATAAGAATCTATGCCTGCGGAGGCGACGGAACTCTCTATGATGTTGTCAACGGCGCATTCGGCTACAAAAATGCTCAGGTTGCCGTTATTCCTCTCGGCTCGGGCAACGATTTTATACGCTGCTTCGGCACGATAGATGAATACCTCGTTCTTGAGGATCAGATCAACGGTGTTCCCGTTGAATTTGATGTTATCAAATGCGACGACGAGATAGCCATTAACCAATGCTCAATGGGTATGGACGCCGAGGTTTGCGCCATGCAGGGCAAAATCAAAAAGCTTCCGCTTGTAACGGGCGAGGGGGCTTACTATATCGGCTGTCTTTACGCAATAGTCAAAAAATTCCATAACCATTTCACAATCCGTATTGACGACGGCGAAGAAATATCGAAAGACTGCCTTTTCTGCTTCTGCGGCAATTCAAAATACTACGGCGGCGGCTTCAAGGGCGCTCCGCTTGCAGAGCCCGATGACGGTCTGCTTGATTTCATTGTTGTTGAAAGCAAGCTGAGCAGAGCAAAGCTGACAACACTGCTCAATAAATATAAGAGAGGCGAGCACCTCGATTGGGACATCACTACTTTCAAAAGAGGCAAGAAGCTCGTTATTCACAGCGATCATCCCGCCGCAGTAAATGTTGACGGAGAAATTAAATATGTAACAGACACTTCGTTTGAAATTATCGAAAAGGGAATAACCTATGTTGTTCCCGCAAAGTCACCGTTCCTTAAGGAGAGAGAAAAGCGCTTAGCTGAAACAAAATGAGAAATTCTAACAAAATAACATTCAGACCCGACGGCAAGCTTGTAATTATGCAGGTCAGCGATGCCCAGGATATGAAATATATCCGCAAAGCAATGGTTAAAATGCTTGACAGGGCATACGACTGCATTAAACCCGATATTGTGCTTTTTACGGGCGACAATATTCTCGGCAACCATTTGCTTGACGCCCGCTTCGGCAGCCGACAGATAGCGTCGGGCAAAGCCGCAACGATGCAGGTTATGAAAGAATCGATTGATAACATCGTTGCTCCGCTTGAAAAAAGAAAAATACCCTTTGCGATGATTTTCGGCAACCATGATGACCGCAATCTTGTTTCAAAGGATGAGCAGGCTGATATTTACCGCAGCTACTCGATGTGTCTGCCGATGAATAACCGCAACGGCAGGATTGACTGCGATACATACAATATTCCCGTTTATCCGCATGACGGAGACAAGCCGATTTTTAACATCTGGATGCTTGACAGCGCATGGTATGACAAAAAGAACGATAAATGCTATGAAGCGGTTAAGCCCGAGACCGTTGAATGGTATAAAGCGGAATCGGCAAGGCTCAGAGAGCAAAACGGCGGAGAGATTGTTCCGTCGCTGATGTTTTTGCATATTCCTTTGCCTGAGATATTGAATCTTCTTGAGCCCTGCGGCGAAAATGATGTCGGAGCGGTCAAAACTCCGCAAAACGGTTTTTGCAGGCTGAAAGAATCGGTCAGAGGAAAAATGTGCGCTTATCCTTGCGTGCTCAGCGATACGGCCGGGCTTTTTGAAGCCATGCAGGAGTGCGGCGATGTCAGGGCGGTTGTGTCGGGTCACGACCATGTGAACTGCTTTGAGGGCAGTTACGGAGGAATTGATTTTATTCAGACCTCCTGCGCTTCTTTCCGTTGCTACGGCAACGAAATGAGGGGAGTCAGAGTCTTTGAAATTGACCAAAGAGATCCACAGGATATTTTGACTTATTTCTTTAATTATTCGGATTTGTGCGGCAGGGGAGTTGCCGCAAAACTGCAATATTTTTGGGATGCAGACGAAAAAGAAAAGCAGAAATCCGCTCTTATCGCGGGAACGGCGGCTGTAACTGCCGGATTGGTAACTGCTTTGATAAAGAAAAAGTAATATATATAATGAAAAAGAGGGTAAAAAATGAATACTAATCTGAAAAAGCTGCTTTCGCTCGTTTTGGCGGCTGTCATGCTGTTTTCGGCAGCCTGTGTAACGGCTTATGCCGACGGATCGTTAACCGAACAAGAGGATGAAAATGAAATTGTTGCAACGGTTTCAATTTGCTCCTGCATTTATTTCTTCCCGATTTCGGGTCACACATGGATTTATATTGAAAACCTGTCCGACAGGGTTCAGCGGGTCGGTCTTTATGACCTGCCGGTCGGTCAGGGAGTATCAATTGGTTCGTTTTCATTTTCGGTCTCCGACGGTTGGGGCATTTATTATAACATTGAGGCTTTCAGAGAAAACCGTGATAACAATTCCTCAAATCATTGGACAAAGACAAAGGAGCTTACGCAGGGCGAGCTTGATTCTCTCAGCAGTAATATAGCCAACTATGTTAACTATTGGGATTTTTATTTTAACTGCGCTTTCTTTGCTTTTTCAATCTGGAATTCGGCTTCGGGAGATCTTCTGATTCCTCTTGTAATCCCTGCGATTTCTCAGCTTGAGGTTATTCTTGCAGGCGGCAAAAAAGGCGTTCTTGAAATGTATGAGCCGTCGGAAGATCAGCTTTTCAGGCAGAGAGGCTCGGGCAGTTCGGCTTATCTTGAACCCGTCAGCGCAAGGACAATCAACAGTTAAGAGGTGTTATTACCATGTCAAAAGACGATAGATTTGAAAAGACTTATTCTCAGGGTTCACTTAATGTGATTGAAATCTGGGTCGATAAAGAAACGGGTGTAAACTATTTGTTTCATGCAAGCGGTTAAGGTGATGGGAGTTGAACACAATATGCCGAAAATTTGATATTACGGCGTA
>JBJEQD010000012.1:0-3387 GCA_051881575.1 Acutalibacteraceae bacterium
CTCATACAGTGGATTTACAATGGAACTGTCGTTTGACAGCTTCAGCAAAGAATATGTACTGACCCTTGTCGGTTCGCTTCGTCACTCGACTCCGCTCGGTGCTGACATATTCGGCAACATTACCCGTCTTGACAATCTGATTGCTTCTATGCCCGAAAGGTTATCCTCCTGTGAAGAACGGCTTGCGGACACCAAAACTCAGCTTGAAAATGCAAAGACGGAGGTGGAAAGACCGTTTCCGCAGGAACAGGAGCTCAACGATAAAACGGCACGGCTGGCGGAGCTGAATGCTCTGCTGGATATGGATCATACAGAGAATGAGATTGTCGGAAATGAGCTTGAAGAGGACAACGAGGCTCCGGAGCGAAAGCCGAAAGACTTGGCACGCTGATTAATCTGTGGTATAGGGAGACTTATACCACAGAAATTTGCTGTGAAAACGGTATGTATAAGGGAATGTAGATGTGATATATTCAAGAGAAAGGTTCAACAAATCGGAATTTGACCGTTAACACAAATTTCGGTTTTATTGCCAACTCTTTGTCAGTATGGCGAGTTGTTCTTCAATGATCTGTACCAACTCATCCGCATTTTCTTTTCTGCCGCCTTTGAGCCATGTTGTCAGAATGCTGATTGTAAAACCTGTCCGGATAGCAATAAAATAATTACCATGTTCCATATGAACACCGGGGATTTCTCCGAATCGCTGCTGCAAGATTTCAGCATTTTTCATATGACAGGCGTAAATAATATCCTGTCGGTTTATTTGTATCAACAGTTCTAAAATATCACTGTGATTCATCCAATACTGAAAATAGTGCCGTGCTAAATCAAGTTCGTCCTGAAACAACTTTGGATGATAGTTTCCTAATACCTCATAAAAGCAGGTGTCACATTTCCAGTACAGCACATCGGAAATATTGTCAAACGCTCTGTAAAATGTGGAACGGGCTATGCCTGAAGCCTTTTGCAAATCGCTTATTGTGATTTGGTCAAAAGGCTTTTTCTTTATACATTCCAAAAGCCCGTTATAGATAAGTTCGGAGGACTGGATAGCCCGTTTATCATTACTGATATGGTACATAAAAGCATTCTCCTTTAATTTTCGCTACAAATTTAAGGGTTGGTGTAGCACAAGTTTCGAAACTATTGTATCACAAAATTCACTGTGCTACAATAGTTTCACAAAATAATTTGAAAAAGGAGATAACTTTATGGAAGCAATTATGCAAGGCTGGTTATCAATATGGCTTTATGTAATGACCGCTATCGGAATCGTGTTGGGAGTCTGTATTTGGAAAAACAGAAAAACTTGGTCTGCACTCAACATCCTCTGTACTTTGGCAATTATCGTACTGATTTTGCATGTCATTGAGGAATGGGTATTGCCGGGCGGGCTGCATTATTCCTATAACATCGCCCACGGTTCAACGCTTTTAAGCAGATACCCAATGAACCGATTGACTGATATGATTACAAACTTCGGTGCGGTTGTTATTGGTTGCATTGTGCTGAAAGTCTGGGGGTTCCGCAAACCGGCAGGAATTGCGATTATGCTGTTTTCTGCATTTGAAGTTGTTATGCACATCGGTATCGGCATTCAGGATATGCAGATTTTCGGTGCGTATGGAATGAATACGCTTTATTCTCCCGGCTTGATTACATCGCTGTTCGGCTTTCTGCCTGTTTGCGTTGGACTTGCCATTCATCTATTTAAGAAAAAGGAGAACCGTCCGAAACTCGTACAATGGATTATGGCAATCGCAGCAACAGCAGTTTTAGGTTTCCTGCTGATTAACCTGCCCGAAGCGACGCTGGGCAAAGAGGATAGTCCTTACGAATTTACAAACAGAGGCTATTATGAACAATACGGCGAGCAATACGAACAGGATAACGGTTTTGAATATTTTATTCCGAAAACAAACAAGGAGGAGCAGTAAATGAAAAACAGGACAATGATCGCACACGATAAAAACGGTAAGGAAATGACCGTAGCGGTACGAGGCGCATTGCCCGTGGATTCGCCATGCGCTCGCTATACGGGCTACAAGCCGGAAACCCTGCTTCTCAAAAAAGGCACAATCCGTCTGAAAGGATATATGCCTTTGCCCTGCGACATCATTTTGGAGCGTGATGTGCCTGTAACGCTGCGGGACGGCGTAACAATCTATACGGATATTTTCCGTCCGAACGACGACAAGCCTCATCCGGCAATTATGGCAATGAGTCCTTACGGAAAAGAAATCGGTTCTCAATGGCTGGATGATACGCCGAATCATGCGGGGATTCCTATGCAAGCAACATCCGGCTTGCAAAAATTTGAAGGACCCGATCCTGCATACTGGTGTAATCACGGTTACGCAATCATTAACCCGGATGTGCGGGGAGCTTACAATTCCGAGGGTATTATCCTCTTTTTCGGAAGCGACTACGGAAGGGACGGTGCTGACATTATAGAGTGGGCGGCAAAGCAAGCGTGGTCTAACGGAAAAATCGGTATGAGCGGAAATTCATGGCTTGCGATTTCTCAATGGTTTACCGCAGCGCAGCGTCCCGAACATCTGGCGGCAATCGCTCCGTGGGAAGGATTGTCCGATTGTGGTCGTGAGGTTGCCACACGAGGGGGTGTTATGATGCCGGAATTTGTCAAAATGCTTTCTGACTCGTTTGCTTCTACGAAAGACGGAGGCATTGAAGATGTGATTACCATGATGAACGAACATCCGACAATGAATAACTGGTGGGCAGACAAAGAAGCTGATTTGGAAGCAATCGACATTCCTGCATATATCGTTGCCAGCTATACAAACCCCATTCACACCTACGGCACATTGGAGGGCTACCGTCGCATTTCCTCAAAGAACAAATGGCTGCGTATCCACAATACCGGGGAGTGGGACGACTATTACAATAAAGAGCATACTGAGGAGCTCCGCTGTTTCTTTGACCGTTATCTGAAAAACGAAGATAACGGATGGGAAAACACACCGAAAGTTCGGGTAAGCGTCTTAAACCCCGGCGGAAAGGATATTGTGGACCGTGTGGAAGAGGATTTCCCGATTCCCCGTACACAGTATAAAAAACTGTACCTTGACGCAGCAGAAAACAATCTAACTGAATCCCCAGTTACAAGCGAGGGTTATGCGCAGTATGATTCCGACCGCAAAAAAAGCCGTGTCAGCTTTAGTATGAAAATGCGGTCAGATACCGAAATTACCGGCTATATGAAGCTACGGCTTTGGGTTTCTGCTCTCGATCATGACGATATGGATTTATTTATAAAACTTGAGAAGCGTCGTCCCAACGGTTTGAAATATAAATATAGTTTAGGCCCCGGCATGGACACTTCGGCAAAAGGCTATATCCGTGTTTCTCTGCGGGCATTGG
>JBJEQD010000013.1:0-3361 GCA_051881575.1 Acutalibacteraceae bacterium
GGTCGCAGTCCGCCGCACTTCCGCCGTTGCCGCAGCAGAGCAGTTTTCCGCCGTTTTCAAAGCATTCCGCTATAATTTCATAGGCATTATATATTTCGCTTTTGCAAATTTCAAGCTTGGGATAACGGGTAAGAAGCTCATTAAAAATATCCTGTATCATTTTTCCCCCTCCGCAAAATCCTTTGCAACTCCGATTGCGGCAAAATCGCCGATATTATCTCCGAGCTGAGCAGGAACAATCTCACAGCAGCCTGCGGAAATCGGGAGAGCTTCTTTCTTTATCACTTCGTTCATGCTGTCTCTGAGAAGATGACCCGACCGCTGAAAAATGCTGCCGATAACGATTCTTTCGGGGTTGAGTATATCAATTAATATTGAAAGCCCGAGCCCGAGCTTTTCACCGCAGCGGCGGTAGATTGCTCCTGCAAGCCTGTCGCCGTTTTCCGCCGCCTCGGCAACAGTTTTTGCGCTTATGTCATCTTTCGGAATAACCGTGTTTCCGTTATAAATTGAAAGCATCTGCTTGGCCATTGCGGCAATGCCCGCTCCGCTGCAAAAGCCCTCAAACGAACCCGCCTTTCCGTAAGCAACAGGGCCTTCGGAATCAAGCCTTATATGGCCGACCTCTCCCGCCGTGCCGCTCGTTCCGCTGTAGAGCCTGCCGTCAAGGATCAGCCCTGCGCCCATGCCCGTTCCGAAAGTCAGAAAAATCATGTTCTTTGCTCCCCTGCCCGCTCCGAACTTCCATTCGGCAAGCGCACAGGCGTCGGCATCGTTTCTGACCTTGCAGGGGCAGCCGAGTTCGGCGGTAACAATATCTGCAAGAGGAACATTATCCCAATCGGGAAGATTCGGTGGGCGCATGATAATTCCCCTGTCGCTGTCAAGCGGCCCGCCGCAACTCACCCCGCAGGCAATTATTTCGTCTTTGGATAATCCGTTTCTTGAAAGCAGTTCTTTTGCGGATGAAACAAGCTCGTCAACAACCGCTCTCCAGCCTCTGCGTGCTTTTGTTTCAAATCTTATCTTATCTTTTACGGCAGAGCCGCTTTTTTCGCTGAGAACAACGGCGCATTTCGTGCCGCCGATATCCATGCCGAGATAATATTTCATAATAAGCCGCTCCCATTCAAAAGCTTCTTGAATTATACACTTTAATATAATTCAAGTCAATAACAAAAATAATAATGACGGGATTTCTGCAAAAAATATATTCAAACCATTTTAAGGGATGAATAACATGGCAGTAACGCTCATCAGAGCAACGGTTCTCTATGCAATAATCATTTTTTTAATCAGACTCATGGGAAAAAGGCAGATAGGCGAGCTTCAGCCCTCGGAGCTTGTCATAACCATGCTTTTGTCGGAAATAGCGTCAATCCCGATGCAGGATAACACAATTCCGATTGTCAATTCAATCGTTGCGCTGTTTGTGCTGGTTGCCTTTGAAATTCTGACCTCTGCCGCAGGGCTGAAAAGCTACCGTCTGCGCTCATTTTTGCAGGGTCATCCCGTCATCGTTATCCGAGACGGAAAAATCGACATGAAAGCGCTGAAAAAGCTGAGAATGACCGTCAGCGACCTTTTAACCGCTCTCAGGGAAAAGGATGTTTTTGAAATTTCGCAGGTTTCCTACGCAATTTTTGAAACCTCGGGCAAAATCAGCGTTTTGTTAAAGCCCGAACACAGGAACTCGACCGCCGCCGACCTGAATCTGTCGCCCCGTGACGGCGGAATGCCGTTTGCGGTTATATGCGACGGCAGAATAATTGAGGACACCGTTAAGGAATCGCCGCTTGACACAAGCGAGGTTAAAAAGCTCGTTATTTCGAGCAAAATCCCGCTTAAAGAAATTATCATCATGACCGTTGATTCAAACGGCACGCCTTATATTGTCAGAAAGGACGGAGAAGCTTGAAAAGAGTTGCGGCGGCAGTTGTTTTGCTTTTGCTTGCCGTTTCAACTGCGGCGGCAACGCATTTTGCTTTCAATTCAGAGCTTACGGCTCTGTCGGGCTCTATCGAAACGCTTATCGACTGCGCAGAAACTTGCTCTGACGATGAACTGAAAGAAAAAACCGATGAGGTGCTCGCCGAATGGAAGCATTCCTCGGCTTTGCTTCATTCTCTTGTCGTTCATGAGGGAATGGATGAGCTTGAACAGAATCTGACCGCTTTGCCGCTTATCATCGCCCATTCCGACCGAAGCGAATACAAGCTGAAATGCATTGAAGCGATAAATCAGATTGAAAACCTTATCAACGCCGAAAAGCTGAATATAGAGAATATTCTTTAATTATGTACAATTTGTAAATTCGGTTGCGGGGCATTGCGGACTATTGCTTTTTTGCGTAAAAAATGATAAAATATATTAAACTTCGATCGGAGTTAAAACCAAGTCAGGAGGAGGAGAATTTATGGAATATGCAATGCTTATTTTCTGGATTGTTCTGCTCGTTGTGCTTGTCATTGTCGAGGCCGCAACGGCTCAGCTTGTGACAATTTGGTTTGCCGCAGGCGCCGCCGCAGCATTGATTGCCGAGCGCTGTCATGCGCCCGAATGGCTGCAGTGGATAATTTTCATCGCCGTTTCGGTAATCGCTCTGATTGCAACACGGCCGTTAGTCCGAAAAGCAACCAAAAACAAGCGTCAGCCCACCAATGCAGACCGCTGTATCGGTCAGACCGCAGTTGTTCTTGAAGAAATCAACAATATCGAGGGCAAGGGTCAGGTTCAGGTCAACGGAATCCCATGGACTGCACGCTCGCTTGACGGAACGGTATTCAAAAAAGACGAGCTTGTGACAGTCGAAAGAATTGACGGCGTTAAGCTCATTGTCAAAGCGCAAAACTAATTTGTTATATACAGAATTAAGGAGGAAACAGGTATGGAGTTCATTATTTTAATTCTTCTCGCAGTTTTCATTCTCACAATCGTTATTCTTAACATCAAAATCGTTCCGCAGTCAAAGGCTTATGTCATTGAAAGGCTCGGAACATACAGCGCAACCTGGCAGACGGGCTTCCACTTCAAGATTCCTTTTATCGAGAGAGTTGCAAAGCAGGTTTCTCTTAAAGAGCAAATCGTCGATTTCCCGCCCCAGCCCGTTATCACCAAGGATAATGTTACCATGCAGATAGACACGGTCGTTTTCTTCCAGATAACCGACCCCAAGCTCTTTGCATACGGCGTTGAAAGACCCATTTCCGCAATTGAAAATCTGACCGCAACGACCCTCAGAAACATCATCGGCGAAATGGAGCTTGACCACACTCTCACTTCAAGAGATGTTATCAACGCAAAAATCAGAGGTATTCTTGACGAAGCGACCGACCCGTGGGGCATCAAGGTCAACAGAGTT
>JBJEQD010000014.1:0-13944 GCA_051881575.1 Acutalibacteraceae bacterium
CGCTCCGCCAAAGAACTCAACGGGGTAGTTGGTGAAGCTTCCCTCAGCCTCATAAAGTCTTGCGATGAACGCCCTTTCGCTGTCCTCACAGGGCTTTATTGCTTCAACAATAACATTATCGGCCTTGGGAAGAACAAGCGCAACGGATTCATAATCGCCCTTGCCGACAACAACGGGAACATTCAGCTCATATGCAGGCTTGATAACCTCGTTTGAGGAGAAGCCGCCCATATGAGGCAGGAACGAATAAACGGTTCTGTGAATTCCTCTGTCGCCGTTGAAATCGGGTCTTGTGCCGCCCTTATGGAGTGAAAGACGGATTTTGCCGCCCTCAACGCCAATACCGTATTTGCCGTCGTTGAGCATTGCCGCTCCGAAACGGGTCTCGGAAAGGTCGGTATACTTATGGTTAACAACCTCAAACTTTGCCTTTTCGATTGAATTGTTGCGTGTTGTCGGTCTGAGAACATTACCGTACTGAATCTCATGGCGGGCAAAGTTGCTCTGAACCGAGGTATCAAATGCGGTTTTGAGGAAGCGGTGATTATCCTGCCAATCCATGATGGTGTCAAAGCGGATTTCTGCGCTGTCGGCAAAATAGAATGCGTCCTGAGTGACGGTTGATTTCTTTGAAACCTGATACTTGCTTCTGATAACAAGAGCCGCCGCTCCGTGAGACACAACCTCACGGCTGATAAGCGAGGATCTGTCTTCAAACTTGCATTCAAGGTCAGCGTCAACATCCCAGTTATCCCATGCGCTCGGAAGATCCTCGGCAATGAGGAAGGTGTTGAGCGGATAGCCCTCTCCCCTGACCTGTCTGTTTGCTCGCCTGTCAACGAGAGATGAAATATAGCCCTTTTCGTCAAACTCGATTTCGGCAAACGGAGTTGAAAGCCTGTTTCCGTCAAGAACAATTTCGCTCTCTTTGCCCGCTTCGCCCTTGATAAGATTAAGCTTTACGGTTGAGAATGCGGGAACGGTGATTCCGCTGATGATGAGAACATTTTTGCCGTCAAGGTTCTTGTAGCTCTGCTGTTTGCACTCGCAGTCCGCAACGAGACCCTCGGCGCACTCAATGAAAATCGGGTCGTTTCTGTCGAATGAAAGTGTGTTTGTGACTGTAACCGTCTCTCCGCTTCCGCTGACAGCTTCTTTTACAAGCTCTCTTGCGGTTTTGATGATATAGCCCGTTTCTTCGAGCGACTGAGCGTGAGCGGCGGGAATGCAGGTGCCGGGAAGAATATCATGGAACTGATTAATAAGCAGTTTTTCATAGAGCGGATGCGTTTTTTCATCGGTTGCCGCAACGCCCGACTTAACGGCGTTATTAACGGTAAAATATTCAAGGTCACGAAGCGCAAGCTCTGCTTTTCTGTTGTTGCGCTTAATGTTATGCTGATTGGTGAGCGTGCCTCTGTGAAGCTCAAGATAAAGCTCGCCCGCATAGGTTGAGGGGTTCTTTGCCGAGCCTTCAAGCCTGTGCATAAAGTCGGAAACCGTCGTATACTCTGTCTTGCAGCAGCCGTTGAGATCCTTGACACGCCTTGAACATTCAATCATCTCAAACTGCGGTCCTCCGCCGCCGTCACCGTAGCCGTAGGAGACAAGGCGCATGTTAGTTACGCTTCTCTCACGGATTGAATCTTTGGTCTTTCTGTCGCCGTAAACTGTGTTACAAAGATCTTCGGGAGACGGCCAGCAATGGGTTTTGTTGAAATGAGTGAATACCTTTGTTCCGTCAATGCCCTGCCAATAGAAGGTGTCATAGGGGAAGGTGTTGGTATCGTTCCAATCTATTTTGGTTGTCAGGAAATAATCAACACAGCAGCCTTTCATAATCTGAGGGATTGCGGCGCTGTAGCCGAAGGTATCGGGCAGCCAGAAGCAGTCGGAGGTGAAGTTAAAATGCTTTCTTGTGAATCTCTGACCCCAGAGAAACTGCCTGACCATTGATTCGCCCGAGGTTATGTTGCAGTCACATTCAACCCAAACGCCGCCGTTGGGCTCATATCTGCCCTCGGCAACCTTTTCCTGAATTTTTGCGAAAAGTGAGGGATAATTTTTCAGAATCATGTCGGAATGACACGCTGAGCTCTGAACGAATTTATATTCGGGATACTGCTCCATGAGGGATATCTGATTTGAATATGTTCTTGCACATTTCTTGACCGTTTCGGGAACATGCCAAAGCCATGCGGTGTCCATATGAGAATGGCCGATAAGACCTGCAAAAGGTGCTTCGGGGCCGTTCTTGACCGCAAGAGCTTCTTTGAGGAATGGCTGAGCCGCTCTGAGAGCCTCACGGAAGCTTTCGTCATCGGTATCCTCATATGAATAAAGCAGGCGTTTGTGAGCCTCATAAAGAGCGTTGACAAGCTCGCCTCTGCGGAAAGAACTTTCATCAAGGCTTGCGGTAAGCTCGTTGAGCACCTTTAAGTCAAAATAGAACTCCTGAATTTCATAATCCTTAACGCAGATGTCGATTCCGCCGAAAGTATAGTTATAATCAAGCAAGGGGAGATTTTCGAGCGGTGCACAGCCTTTATAGGAGTGACCTGCATAAACCTCGATTGCAATTTCGATTTTTTCGCCTGCGGCAACATTCATTTTCAGCAGGTCGCAATAGTGATTGCCGTGACCCGTGAACACGATTTTGGTTGCAAAAGTGCCGAACGGCATACCGTTGACCCAAAGAAGCGATTCATAGCCCTGAGTGTTGGGTCTGATGAAAAGATTTTTGCCGTCAAGCTCTGCGGGAACGGTAAACTCCGTCTTAAACCAGCAATAAGCGCCCTCGCCGCCCCAATTGAAGCCCTTTTCAACGGGCTTGAACAGAGAAGCGTCGGGAATGTCGTGGAGCCTTTCGGTGGTTTCATAAGCCGATGCGCCTATTTCGGCAACCTTGGTGAAAATCATCGGCTCAAGCGTGTTCTCAAATCTTTCAAGCTTTGAGAGCATACGCCCAATTTGTTTTTCGGTGAACATTAATCAGAACATCCTTTCGTTAAGCTATTGTTTATTCCTTTGGTTTGTTAAGCGGGCAGACCTTCATGCATATTCCGCAGACTGCTCCCCTGCCTATTTTCTGAAATTTGGTTTTCATATAATTACTGCAAGCCTCAGGGTCGAATATTTCTTCCCTCGGAGTTCCCGGAGACCAGTCGCCGCCCTTTATCGCATGAGCGGGGCAGGCTTTAACGCAGATATTACAGCCCGTGCAGGGACTTTCAGCAAGCTTATTGTCACATTCAAAGGGGCAATCGGTGAACAGAGTTCCGAGCCTTACAAAGCTGCCGTATTCATTATGAAGAAACAGCGAATTGCGCCCGACCGAACCGAGCCCGGCAAGGCATGCGCCCTTTTTGTGAGAATATCTCGCTTTATAGTTCCAGCCATCCTTATTTATGCTTTGTGAGGCGGCAACGGTTATATATTTATATCCCCTGCTTTGCAGAAACATGCCCGCCTGCAAAAGCATTGCGTCAATAAATGCGTTGACATTGCGGTAATGATTAAAATATGTGTGAGTCGGCTCGTCTTCGATTTCTTCAATTATGCTTTCGGACAGACGGGCAACGATGCTCACGCCGAACGGCAGAGCCTCATCGTCAACCTTGAAAAATCCGACATCGGCAACGCCCTTTTCAAGCAAAAATGCTTTCAGTTCTTCCTGAACGCTCATTATTTAACCACCGCCTCGAAGCAGAGCCAGCCGCCGCTTTCGTGGCGAGCCTTAACCGCAAGTCCGTTCTCCTCAAACGCTCTGAGCACATCGTCCTCACGGGGTTCAATTATTCCCGAAGTGATGAAAACCGCACCGGGATTCATAAAGTTTTTAACATCTCTGCAAAGATTGATAATAATATCGGCAACAATGTTGGCAACGATGATATCGTATCTGCCCGTAACCTTATCTGTTGTTGAGCCCTGAAGAACGGTAAACTTCGGTTCATCAAAACCGTTGGTTCTGCCGTTTTCCCTTGCTGTTTTAACCGCAAGAGCGTCAATATCAACACCGACAGCCTTGTCAGCGCCGAGCAGAAGGCTCGCAACCGATAATATTCCGCTTCCGCAGCCGATATCAAGCACGGTTTTGCCCGGATTTGCGTATTTTTCAAGCGTTTCAAGGCAAAGTCTCGTTGTGTCATGCGTGCCCGAGCCGAACGCAAGACCCGGCTCAAGATGAAGCACGGCTCTGTTGCCTGCGTCATATTCCTGCTCCCATACGGGGCGGATAAGCAGTCTTTCGCCAATGGGCATGGGCTTGAAATACTTTTTCCAATTATTCTCCCAATCCTCATTTTTGCAGGCTGTCCTGTCAATTTCGGCGTCAATTCCCTCGGCTGAGTATCTCTCGGTCAGGAACGAAACCGCTTCGGCAGGATTTTCCTCGGGAGAAATATAAATATGCACTATGCCCTTTGTTCTGTCTTTTGCAAGCAGATCTTCATCAATAAGGTCAATGCCCGCAATCTCCCAAGCCTCCTGCTCCAAAGTCCTGTAATCCTCGATATAGATTCCGTAGGGAACAACCATCTGAGCAATATCGCCCGCACGGTCAACATCGTCTGCGTTGACCGTGATTTTAATTTCTGTCCAATCCATTTCTTTCTCCTGTTTAATATCTGTTATGAACATCCTCCGCAAAGCAAAGCATATCTTTGACCTCGATAACCGTTCCGTCGTCAAGAACGGCTTTTCCGCTGAGTTTGCCGAAAACCTGATGCTGGTCGGTGAGCATAAACTTGACATCAACCTTTGCGGATCTGTCAATAATGGGCTTGAAGCTCATTTCAAACCTGCCGTCGCTTGATGTGAAAGTCCACGGGTCTGTGTAGCTGCTTGCGGGAATGTTGAATTTTACATCATCTATTTTATGACATTTTCCGTCATAGAAAAGCATGTTTTCGCTGGCGGCGGTGGTATCGCCGAAGCCGTAGCCGATGTTGAAGCCGAAAGCGTGACCGTTGATATCGCAGTTGCCCGAACCCCAGAACCATCTGTTGTCATAAGTCCAGACGCCTCTGCCCCAATCGAGAGTTCCGAAATCCGTTGACGGGTCGAAAACATATTCTTTTCCGTCAAGGGTAACTCTGCCGCTCGCTCTCATGCAGTTGATTTTCTGATTGTAATAAAACGCCGTGCTTTTCTCTTTCCACGGAGTTGCGATAACCATTGTGTCCATATCGGGCTGTTCAAGAGTTATGTCGCAGGTAAGATTTTTGCCGTTCTGAAATTTGCGGTAATTGCATAATATTTTGCGTTTTCCGGGAGAAACACGGTATTCAAGGTCAAGCTGTTTATCGTGATATTCGGTGTTACCCTTTGAGCTGACCGACGGGAGCTTGTATTTGCCCATGGGGAAGAGATTGAAAATCGTCTTTGTGTGCTCGCAGGGTACGGAGAAATCAAAGAAGGTTACCGACTGAAGCCCGAAATATCCGCAATCGGAAATGGTGAATGCAACGCCGAAATTATTTTTCGGTGAAAGAACAATATAATAATCCCACTCTTTGATTCTGCTCTTTTTAGCTTTAATTGCGTTGCGGTCATAGACCTGATAAAGCTGCTTTGACCAACCGGGTTCTCTCAGACTTCCGTCTGCTTTAAGCAAAGGCTGAACTGCTGTTACTTCATGGTTTCTCATTCTTGTTTCCTCCCTTAAAAATTTTATATTTTTTCACGGCAGACGCCGTGCATATTACATAAGCTCAACGCCGCCGCTCCACTCTCTGCCGTGGTTATAGAGATTTCTGTTTTCAAGCGCCCATTGACGGGGAGTGAACGCCCCTTTGTCAACGGCTTCAACGGCACTACGCATTTCATAAAGCCTTGCGTCCATAAGGTCAAGCTGAGAAAGCAGCTCGGCTTCAATGAACATCGGCAGCTTTGCCGCCCCGAATTCGGGCGTGCCGTGATGCGATATAAGCATATGCTCAACAAGGTTCAAAGTATCCTCGCTGATTCCGTTTTCTTTTCCGATTCTGTCAACGGTTATTGCGCCCATCACCAGATGCCCGACAAGATTGCCCCTGACGGTATATTCGCTCGCTATTCCCGTTTCGGATGATTTAAGCTCATCGATTTTTGCAATATCGTGGAGAATTGCGCCCGCAAGAAGCAAATCACGGTTAACGAATTTGTAAATTCCGCAAATGCACTCCGCCATGCGGATAATTGAAAGCGTGTGCATGAGCAGTCCGCTTCTGACGGCATGGTGAAGATTCTTTGCCGCAGGCCAATATAGCATTCTGTCTCTGTATTCGTCAATCACGGCATTGACAAGCGTTTTCAGCTCTTCATCCTTGAAAGAATCAACCGTTTTTTCGATTTCCGCAAGCATAACACCGCCCTCAAGACATGCGGACGGAACATAATCCTCAATCGAAACATTATCCTCGGGCAGAACCTTTCTTATTCTCTCAACACGGAACTGCACGGTGTCGTTAAACGGAACAAAAGTGCCTCTGACTTTAACAAAATCATAATTATTGAAAATATTTGAAGGGCTTTCTTTATAATCCCAGAGCTTTGCGTTGATTTCGCCGCCGTTATCGGCAAGGGTCATATCAAGATAAGGAACGCCCTTGGCAGTCTGCTTTTTTTCAACTGATTTAATCAGGCAAAAGCCTTCGTGGGCTCCCGAGCCCGCAAGGGGTGTGAAATTCATAATCGGTCTCCTTTCGGATAATCAAATATAGCTGTAAATATTGTATCATATATAAATAAAAAATACAAATAATAAATTTATTATTTCTGCCGAAATACTCTTGACAAATGAATAATTATGAATATAATAATTGGTAAATAGTTAGTTCTCGGGGCGGGGTGCAATTCCCCACCGGTGGTTAAAGTCCACGACTCGCATTTTATTGCGACTGATGCGGCGAAATTCCGCAACCGACGGTTAAAGTCCGGATGAAAGAGATGCTGATTGATTAAAGCATTGCGCCCTGCATTTTTTGCAGGGTGTTTTCTTTTTTCGGCGGCATACCGAGCGAAAGGAGATAAAAAACAATGAAAAACACATCAGCAAACAAGGTTCTCAAAACGGCAATCATGGCAATGCTCACGGCAATTTCAATCGTATCGCTCTATATTATCCGCTTGCCGCTGATTCCCGCAGCGCCGTTTCTCGAATATGACGCCGCCGACATTCCCGTGCTCATCGGCTCAATGCTTCTCGGCCCTGTTTCGGGAATGATAATTCTGCTTGCGGTCTGCCTGATTCAGGCAATAACCGTCAGCGCAGCAAGCGGATGGATAGGCTTCTTAATGCACTTCTTGGCTTCGGGCGTTTTCGTGCTTGTTTCTTCACTCATTTACAAGCACAAAAAGACAACCGTGGGGTTGATAATCGGCCTTGTCGCAGGCGCTCTTTCAATGACTGCCGTAATGATTCCGCTGAATCTTGTGTTCACGGGTATTTTCCTCGGTGCGGGCACAAAAGCGGTTGTTTCAATGCTTATTCCCGCCATAATCCCGTTCAATCTTATGAAAGCGGGCATAAACTCCGCAGTAACCTTTGCCGTTTACACTCCGATTTCGGGAATACTTAAAAAATATGTCAAAACGGAGAAAAAATAATGATAGTCCACCCGATTCCCCCTCTATTTAACGAAAACTCAAAAACGCTGATTCTCGGCTCGTTTCCGTCGGTTAAATCAAGAGAAGCCGCTTTCTTCTACGGGCACCCTCAGAACAGATTTTGGGCGGTCACGGCGGCTGTTTTCGGCTGTGAAAAGCCGAAAACAATCGATGAAAAAAAGGCGTTTATCCTCTCAAACGGGCTTGCTCTTTGGGATGTCATAGGCAAATGCGAAATTGAGGGCAGCGCAGACAGCACGATTAAAAATGTCACGGCAAACGACCTGAGCATTATTCTTGACAGCTGCCCGATTGAGCGTATTTTCGTTAACGGAAGAACGGCGGAGAAATATTATATCAGATATACTTACCCGAAAACGGGCATCAAGGCGGTGTGTCTGCCGTCAACAAGCCCCGCAAACGCCGCATGGAGCCTTGAAAAGCTCATCGGCGAATGGAAAGCGATTTTATAAATCAAAATAAAATTAGGCGGCGCACCGTTTGATGAACAATCGTGTTCACGAAACCGTGCGCCGCCTTAACAATTTAAAAGTCAAAGGAATATAATGGAATAAAGGACAGGCGATTTGAAATTTTTTGCTCCCCGATTTCAAAACAATGTTTATTTTGCCTGCCGACTGCCAAAAATAATGTTGCGATTCAAAACTTATGTAACCGATGATTAATTCTCCGAATTATTATCGGGGGTTACTATGGAGAGTGATTAAAGTGACCGTCAAACGGGGAGAAATTTATTATGCCGACCTCAGCCCTGTTATCGGCTCGGAGCAAGGAGGAACAAGACCCGTGCTGATAGTTCAGAACGATGTCGGCAACAAGTTCAGCCCAACGGTTATAGCCGCCGCAATAACAAGCCAGCGGTTCAAAACAAGCCTGCCCACACATATAAGGGTCAACGCAGACGGCTGCGGGCTTGCAAAGGATTCAATAGTTCTGCTTGAACAGGTACGCACGCTCGACAAAAAACGCCTGCGTGAAAAAATGGGCATTCTTGACGAGCGGGATATGATGAGGGTTGACAGAGCGTTATCCGTCAGCCTCGGAATAGGAGTAACGGTTCCAGCGGAATAAGCCGACACGGCGGAAGCATAGTGCCTCCGCCGTGTTTTTTGAATAATTCATTTTTGTTGATTATTATTTAACGGGAATCAGCTTTTCCTTGCCGCCCATATAAGGACGAAGGGCAACGGGGATATCAACGCTGCCGTCGGCGTTAAGGTTATTTTCAAGGAATGCGATAAGCATTCTCGGAGGAGCGACGACGGTATTATTGAGCGTATGGGCAAAATACTTTTTGCCGTCCTTGCCGTTGATTCTGATTTTGAGTCTGCGAGCCTGAGCGTCGCCGAGGTTGGAGCATGAGCCGACCTCAAAATATTTCTTCTGTCTGGGTGACCATGCTTCAACATCAAAAGATTTAACCTTGAGGTCGGCAAGGTCGCCTGAGCAGCATTCAAGAGTTCTGACGGGGATATCAAGAGAGCGGAACAGGTCAACGGTATTCTGCCAGAGCTTGTCGAACCACATCATGCTGTCCTCGGGCTTGCAGACAACGATCATTTCCTGTTTCTCGAACTGATGAATTCTGTAAACGCCCCTCTCCTCGATGCCGTGAGCGCCCTTTTCCTTGCGAAAGCAGGGTGAATAGCTCGTCAGAGTGTGCGGAAGCGTATCCTCGTCAATGATGGTGTCAATATATTTGCCGATCATTGAATGTTCGCTCGTGCCGATAAGATAAAGATCCTCTCCCTCGATTTTATACATCATGGCATCCATTTCGGCAAAGCTCATAACTCCCGTTACAACATTGCTTCTAATCATAAACGGCGGAACGCAGTAAGTAAAGCCTCTGTCAATCATAAAATCTCTTGCGTATGAGATAACGGCTGAATGAACTCTGGCGATATCGCCCATGAGATAATAGAAACCGTTGCCCGCAACGCTTCTTGCGGCGTCAAGGTCAATGCCGTTGAAACGCTCCATGATATCGGTATGATAAGGAATTTCAAAATCGGGAACAACAGGCTCGCCGTATTTGGTGACCTCAACATTCTCGCTGTCATCCTTGCCGATGGGAACGCTCGGGTCAATGATATTGGGAATGACCATCATTATTTTTGTTACTTTTTCGGCATATTCTGCTTCAAGCTTTTCGCACTCGGCAAGTCTCTCCGAAAACTCGGTGACCTTTGACTTTGCCGCCATGGCTTCTTCCTTTTTGCCCTGAGCCATAAGCATTCCGATTTCCTTTGAAACCTTGTTGCGGTTGGCTCTGAGACTGTCCGCCTCGCCCTTTATAGCTCTTGATTTTGCGTCAAGTTCGATAACCTCGTCAACGAGCGGAAGCTTGCTGTCCTGAAACTTTTTCTTAATGTTTTCTTTGACAACATCGGGATTTTCCCTCAAAAACTTAATATCAATCATTATTTAACACTCCTAAAAGCATTCTGTGGCTTCTATTTTAATCCATTTTCGACAAAAAATCAACTGCCGAAGCAACATATTTATCGTCGGCAAGCTCGATTGCTCCCTTATCGACAAGGGAAGCGGTTTTGGGGTCAATGGGAATCTTTGCAAGAACGGGTACGCCCATTTCGGCGGCAATTTCGTCAATCTTGCTTTCGCCGAAAACCTTGATTTCTTTTCCGCAGTCGGGGCAGACGACATAGCTCATGTTCTCAACAAGGCCGAGCACGGGAATGTTCATAAGCTTCGCCATGTTGAAAGCCTTTTTGACAATCATCGTTACCAGATCCTGCGGAGAAGTTACGATGATAATGCCGTCAACGGGAAGATTCTGGAAAACCGTCAGCGAAACATCGCCCGTTCCCGGAGGCATATCGACAAACATATAGTCAACATCGCCCCATGCAACATCTTTCCAGAACTGCTGAATAACGCCCGAGATAACGGGGCCTCTCCAGACAACGGGAGAATCTTCGCTTTCAAGCAGAAGATTTATCGACATTATCTTAACGCCGAGCTTGCTCTCCTCGGGGAGCAGACCTGTTTCATCGGCTTTTGCTCTTGATTTTATTCCGAACGATTTCGGGATTGACGGGCCTGTTATATCCGCATCAAGCACGGCGCAGGCGTTTCCCCTTGCCTGCATTGCGCTTGCAAGAAGCGAGGTTACGAGCGATTTGCCGACTCCGCCCTTGCCGCTGACAACGCCGATAACTTTTTTAACATTGCTGAAAGGTCCGCTCGGGATTCTCATATCCTGAGCATCTTTTGATGAACAGCTGCTCGAACAGCTCGAGCAGTTTCCGCTGCATGATTCGCTCATTTTTTCATACTCCAATCATTTAAACAAATTTATTATCATTTCAATTCCGTATGCCGCACCGTAAATTATCGGCATATGGGCAATATAGATTATCAAAGCGTTTCTGCCGAGAAAGCCGAAGAAAGAGGAACGCTTTTTATACCACTTTTCGGGATATCCTTTTTCGGCAAAATATCTGCCCGCAAACACGCCCGCAAAGAAAATAAATATATCGGGAAAAAGCGGAAAATAATCCGCAGAATAAAACGACGGCGAATAGATTCCGAGGGGCATGAGCAGATTTGATTCATAAAGACTCTCGGGCAAACGGAGCGTTATCAGCTCGCCGTAGCTGAGATATCCGCCGCTGATTCCGCTTGTGAAAGCATAAAGCACGGCGCAGGCAAGCAAGCCCGCAAACGGCGAAATCTTCAAAACCGCCTTTGAAAGCAGGGCATAAATCAAAATTGAAACCGAAAGAAAATGGAGAATTCCGAAATAAATTTCACATTCGGCAAATCCGAGCTTCGGCATAACAACGGCAGTCACAAATGTCAAACCGAGCGCAACGCCGAGCAGGATTGTTCCCCTTTTCAGATTATTCTTTGACAATGTGCATGAAAGACCACAGATTGAAATAAAAACTCCGGCAAAAATCGGCTGAACGGGCATAAAAAATTCAAAAAGCCAATCTGCCGCCGCAATCTCAAAAAAAGAACCGATGATGAAAAATGCGTGATAAAATATCATGCAAAAGACCGCAAAGCCCCGCAATTCATCAAGAAAATGTATTCTTTTTTTGATTTGAGGCGCTGAATCCATCAGGTTCACCTCTCTGTCTTTTCATATTATTTTAACATAATATATTAAAAATGCAAGCATTTATTGACTTTATTTGCTTTTTGATTTAAAATGTTTGATATATTGCGGCAAATAAATAAATCGGAGATTAATTATGATTGATAAAATAAGGGAACTTCTGTTCAAGCTGTTCAAAAAAGAAAGCTTCATCGGCAAGCTCATTGACAAGCTTTTTACAAGAGAAATCATAACTTATATCATTTTCGGCGTGCTGACAACCGCCGTTAACCTTGTGACATTCTATATCACAAAAAAGATTTTCATTTCGGTCGGGTGGGACGGCGTTTTCAATGCGCTCATCGGCTCGGCAGGCTGGGAAAAGGCTCTTGACCTGCTCGGCAGCGGAACGGATTATCTTGACGCAACGGTTATTGCGTGGGTCGTTGCGGTAATATTCGCCTTTGTCACAAACAAGCTGATTGTTTTTGAATCAAAGAGCTGGAAGCCTGAGGTTGCAGGCAGAGAGTTTGTCGGCTTCATCGGAGCAAGACTGTTTTCGCTTCTCGTTGAACTGCTTTTCATGTTCATCATGGTAACTCTGCTCAGCTGGAACGAATTTATCGCAAAAATCATTGTTCAAATCATCGTTGTTATTCTGAATTATGTTTTCAGTAAGCTGTTAATATTCAAAAATAAAGGTTGATAAAAAATGAAAGTAATCGATATTCTGAACAGGGATTCGCTCTCCCTCTCGTTTGAGGTTTTTCCTCCCAAAAGCAGCGAAACATACGAAAATATCAAGAATTCCGCTCTTGAAATCGCCAAACTGAAGCCCGATTTTATGAGCGTAACCTACGGCGCAGGCGGAACAACGGACAAATACACCCTCGATGTTGCCGAAAGCATTCTCGAAACGGGCGTTACTCCGATTGCTCATCTCACCTGCGTTTGCTCCGACAGAGATAAGATTAAAGACACTCTTGCACGGATGAAATCAATGGGAATTGAAAACATTCTCGCCCTCAGAGGGGATATCCCCGAAGGAATGAGCAAAAAGAGCCTTGACTATTCTCACGCCTGCGACCTTGCGGCTGAAATCAAGGCGTTCGGCGGCTTCTGCATCGGCGGCGCATGCTACCCCGAGGGTCACCCCGAAAGCGAAAATCAGAAGCAGGACATTCAGAACCTCAAAACCAAGGTTGACGCAGGCTGTGAATTTCTGACTACTCAGATGTTTTTTGATAATAATATACTGTATAATTTCCTTTATAAAGCAAGAGAAGCGGGAATCACCGTTCCCGTTATTCCGGGAATTATGCCCGTCACGAATCCCTCTCAGGTCAAGAGAATCAGAAGCCTTTCGGGCACGGTTCTGCCCCGCAGATTCATTCAGATTGTTGACCGCTTCGGCTCAAGCCCTGCGGCAATGAAGCAGGCAGGCATTGCCTACGCCACCGAGCAGATAGTTGACCTTTATGCAAACGGCATCAAGACGGTTCATGTTTATTCGATGAACAAGCCCGATGTTGCCGCAAAAATCAAAGCCAATCTTGAGGACATTATCGGATGATTAACATTATTAAAACTCCCGCCTCCGAGATAACCATAAACCCGAAAGAGGTTGCGGTCTATCTCGGCTATTATTCGGCAAAGCTTGACGGAGAAACCGAAAAGCTCATTGCCGAATGCACCGAAGAATTTTTGAAAGCGGCGGATTTCAAGGCATGCTTCAAAAAAGTTCCCGTCAAAATTGAAAACGGCGTTGACCTCGGCTTCATT
Source organism: Acutalibacteraceae bacterium (assembly GCA_051881575.1). Taxonomy (GTDB): domain Bacteria; phylum Bacillota; class Clostridia; order Oscillospirales; family Acutalibacteraceae; genus CAG-177. The sequence continues at coordinate 13,460 of JBJEQD010000014.1, forward strand.
AAAGTTCAGAGCCGCTCGCTTGAAAAGAATCTCAGCGGCTGTGATTATGCCTATGTTTTCGCCGCAACAACGGGCTTCGGCGCTCACCGACTGCTTTCAAAAAACGCCGCTCTCTCCCCTCTCAAAGGAATTGTTTCCGACTGCGTGGGCTCGGCGGCTATTGAAGCTTTTTGCGATAAAATAAATTTCTCGTTTGAAAATTCGGATTTTCTCAGACCGAGGTTCAGCCCCGGCTACGGCGATTTGCCGATTAAGAACCAAAAAGATATTTTGTCTTTTCTCGACGCAGGCAAAACAATCGGGCTGACCCTGACCGACAGCCTGATGATGATTCCGGTTAAATCCGTGACGGCGATTATCGGAATCGGCAAAGAAAAAAATAAATGCAAAGGGCCGGGCTGTATGATTTGCAGCGGAGTTAACTGCCCTTACAGAGATTGAAGTGAAAAAATGAACATTCTTGAAAAAATAAAAAGCGGAATCAC
>JBJEQD010000015.1:0-13617 GCA_051881575.1 Acutalibacteraceae bacterium
AGGCTCCGCCTATGACCGATTAAAATTGCTCCGCAAAAGCTGTTTTTTGAGTGAATAGTGAAGAAGTAAAAGGTAATAGGTTCAAGGTAGGGCGGGGGCTTGCTCCCGCCGTATGCTTGTCATGCCAAATCTGTTTGAACATAACGATTTCCCGTAGGGAACGCTGTCCTCAGCGTTCCGTTGTAATATGCACGGCTTACGGCAAAATCCGTAGGGTTCGGCGTCGCCGACGAACCAATTTTATACAGGCGAATAATGAAATATATTCAATTGGGACGCTGTGGGCATCGTCCCCTACATAACGAAAAACAAATCGTAGGGACAGCCCTTGCGGCTGTCCGTGAAAACGCTTCAAATCCCACGGAACGCCGAGGACGGCGTTCCCTACTGAGCCTTGTGATGATACATATAATTCATCTGTCAGCAGGCTTATCAATCCTCAGCCCTACGGGCAGCGATTCGCCTCCCTCAAGAGGGAGGTGGATTTTGCGAAGCAAAATACGGAGGGAGTTATCTAAGGAGCCCAAGGCGGAAGCTTAATCTTAATAGTAAGCTGTCTGCAAAACCACGGCTGACGGTATAGGCTCCTTTGGCAAAGGAGCTGGCGCATGGCGCCTGAGGATTGGCAATCAAATCAGCACATTTGCTTGTAATTCAATGTGACAATGTGGGCATCGTCCCATACATAACGAAAACAACAGAAACCATCGGCGATTGAATTATTCCGTCATTCGTATTACATTCAGATTGCAAAATTGTTAAATTTCCTGAAAGCTCTTGACATTTTATTCAATTCGTGTCAGTAATATATATAAAGAATAATATGGAGGAATAATATATGAAAAAAGCAGCAGCCATAGCGGCGATAATCGCAATTCTTCTTTCGCTTTCCGCCTGCAAGGTTAACAAAGAGCTCACCGATGACGAGCTGAGAGAATCACTTTCCAACGCTGAATCACAGCGTATCGCCGAGTCGCAGAGCGTTGAGGTTGCTTACAGCGAGGGCGTTGAGGAAAATATCGACGAAGTCGGCAAGACGGTTAAGAACAAGAGGCTTGTCGTTAAATCATCAACTTCATACGGCACGGAATGTCAGGTTTTCATCATGGATAAAAAGGGCAATCTTGACTATCGCATGGATTATAAATTCTTTGACAGCATGTCGTCCTACAAGACCTACAGAGGTTATCCCGACACGGATAACGAAAAGCAGGTTAAACACGATGACAAGGCAAGAATGATAGTCTATAAAGTCCAAATGCTCAGAGAAACCGACTTCGCAACCCTTTATGATGAGTATTCAAGCGATACCGCAAAGGGTTACGGCTACACGATTATTGAATAATCATTCGTCTAAATATAAAACTATTGATACAGGCCGGTTATCAGATCGGCCTGTTTTTTTGCGCCGAACGGCGGTAATGAGCTGAATTTGTTGATGATGAATTGCTCAGCAAAAAGCTGTTTAATAACTCCCTCAGGCGCCATGCGGCTCAGCTTTCTCGGCTCCCGCCTCGGTCGGTGCTTCTGAGCATACGCTCAGAGGTTGCCACCGGCAACCCGCACCCTCAAGAGGGAGCCAAAGCAGAAAAATACAGCTTTTTCGATAAAACAGCAGAAATCATCGGAAACACCGTAGGGGAGAACTGTGTTCTCCCGCTTTAAAACGAACAAATTCATAGAAAATTTGTAGGGTTCGGCGTCCCCGACGAACCGATTCGCCGCAGGCGGATAAACTTCTTCCAATGCTTTTTAAAATATTTTATCTTTTATAATATTCATCAATTTTTTCTTTGTCAAACGAATAAATCAGCTCGGCATTGATGCTTTCGGCGGGCTGTGAGGCTTTATTATCATCGTCTGACGCCGCATCGGCAAGCGTTCCCTCGCCCGCATCCCGTGCCGAATATTCGGCGTTCGCCGCTTCAAAATCCTCTTTCGGAATATTGAATCGCCGTGCAAACTGCATGAGCGCCATTCCGCCCTCGGCTGTGCATTCGCCGCTCCATTCCGCAAACTCATCATAGTTTACAAGCAGAACAAATTCGGAAGGAATGACGGAATAAATATCGGCGTAGCCATCGGCTTCAAACAGGACAAAATCGCCCGTTGCCGTGCTCTCGGCAACGGAATTACAGTATTCTTCTATATTACCGGCGGAATCAGCCGACTTGCTGCCTGCTCTCAGAAAAAAACCCGGAGAAGCTGCCACGATGATGATAACCGCCGCAGCGGCGGCAACCGCATAAATCGGCGCACGGGATTTTTTCTTTGCCTTGGCACATTCGGCAATTATTTCCTGCTTTTGAGCTTCGGAGAGGGTGATATCCTCAACCGCAGGCTTGATTTTTTCAAAATCCAATTATCCCGCCTCCTTTTCGTATATTTCTCTCAGAGCCTCTCTGCCTCTTTGCAGTCTTTTTTTGACCGCCGCTTCGGATATGCCGAGCATGGCCGAAAGCTCGCCCGTTTTGTAGCCCTCAACATAATGAAGATGAATTATTATTCTGTATTTTTCTTCGAGCGAAACAAGCAGACCGAGGATTTGCGCATTATCCTCGCTCTTGCCGAGGTTTCGTATCTCATCGGGGCTGACGGGGCTTAGCCTGCGGCGTTTTCTCATCATATCTTTGCAGATGTTAGCCGCAACCTTTATCAGCCACGCTTTTTCATGCTCCGAATCGTTGAAATTCGGGGCTTTTGTTATGTATTTCAAAAAGCATTCCTGAACGGCGTCCTGAGCGTCAAAGGTGTTTTTCAGCATCACCGAACAAAGGCGGTAAATGCTGTCGCCGTATTCATTTATAACCCGCTCTGCATCGGGATGAATTTTTTGAGCATTCAAAGGCACCCCTCGCCTCCCTTTTTAACAGCTTTCACTATATACACGCTTCAAAGCCCGAAAAGGTGACAGAAAAACCGAAAAAATTTTTCAGCACGGGGCAAAAAGCGCTTTTATTATTTCTATTGTAGCTTATTATTTTAAAAATGGCAAGTTTTTCGGCGTTTGAAATCACAGGATATTATTCGTACTTCAGAAATAATGCGTTATGCAGGGTTCACGGTAGGGCGGGGGCTTGCTCCCGCCGTCTATCATTGACACAAATTTGTTGATTTATATAGTTTTCGGTAGGGAACGCCGTCCTCGGCGTTCCGTGGGATTTGTTGCTTTTTCACGGGCAACCGCAAGGGTTGTCCCTACGATTATTATTGAATTGATAATTTGTAGCGGACGATACCCACATCATCCAAATGCGTTATTTTTTATTCTCCTGCGGCGAACCGGTTCGTCGGGGATGCCGAACCCTACGGATTTATCGTGAATTCGTCCCTTTAAACCAACGGAACGCTGAGGACAGAGTTCCCTACAAAAAATCGTTATTTTTCAACGGATTCGGCATGACAATCAGACGGCGGGAGCAAGCCCCCGCCCTACCGTGTTGCCGATAATTTCTGCAATTTTCACGGACAGCCGCAAGGGCTATCCCTACGGTTTGTATTTTCATTTTGATTTTCACACAATAAGCAAAAAAACTGCCTGTATCAAAATGATACAAGCAGTTTTGATTTTAGTTGTTCCGTTTTATGACGAAAATGCCTGAATTGCGCCAAGCTCCGCCGAAGTGAATTTGCAGTAAGCCTCAATGGGAAGCTGAATCGGGCACGCTTCAGTTGAAGCGAAAGCATTGTTCAAATCCACGCCGGAGCCGATGATGTCTTCAAGAAGCTCACGGTCAACCTGATTAAGACACGAGCCGGCAGACGCCGAATTTGCCGCTGCGGACGCAAGCTTTATTGTTGGTTTAACATACTGATTCATTTTTTATCTCCTCAAAACTTTAACAGGTTGAAAAAACCGATAAATTTAACAAAAGCCGTCTTGACAAATTCAAATGCATTCTGAAGGAATGTCACAATTCTGTTCAGAACCTCATCAATGGCATTGGGCTGTTCGGGTTCGGGATTAATCTCGCCCTCGGGGTCAGCGTTTGAATTATCGTAATTATAGCTATAACCGTTGACCGATGAGGTAAGGCTTTCAAGACCGATATGAACCGAAGGAGCGCTCATCATTGCGCTGACATCCGAAATTGAGTCAGTGCTGAGAGTTCCCGTGTTGCAGTTTACAAGCTTGATATTATCAAGAGCAAGCAATCCGCCGCCGTTGTTATTTATCGTTATTGTAACGCTTCCGCCTGCAGATGTAATCTGTCCGCTTTCAATAAGAATGTTTGTAATGTCATAATACATTTCTGTTGAGCTGATAACATTAACATCATATCCGTTAATCTTGACATTCGGTGTTCCCGAAGCAGAGCGCATGCTGAGCATCACTCTTGCAGATGCAACTGAATTCTGAGGAATTTCTATTGAAAATGCAAGTCCGTTACCGTCTGCAGAGCTGAGATAAACTTCATTTTTCGGTCCGCCGTTTGCCTTATAATCGCCGAAACCGAATGTTCCGTTACTGCCCTCAACATAGGCAAGCCAATTGCTTGAATCGCCCGAAATGTTGCCGTTGCCGCTCGTGAGGCTGCCGATAATGTTGTAATACTCTGCGCCTTGCTCGCTTGCGGGATAATACTTAGCCGCCTGTTCGTCGGTGAGAGGATTGTAAATGCGGAAGCCGTCAATGTAGTTTACGAGTGAAACGCCGGAGTCGCCTGCAGCCTGAGTTGAAACCGTGCTTCCCTGCACACCCGTTCCGCCGTTGAAGATGGAGTTATCGTCCATCCAGATAACCTCAACATCTTCGCCTGCAAGCTCTTCCATGCCGAGCTGAGCAAGAAGCTCGCTTGCCGTTGCTGCGTCAGGCTGAGCGGATGAAGCTTCAATCTCCGTGCCGTCAATCGAGGCGGTCTGAACCGTGCCCTGATTGAGAGCGCCGGCAAAGCTCAAATAAGCCGCAGTTGTTTCAACGGTGTAGGTTCCGTAAGCGTCGGAATAGCTTGCAATAGGAACCTGATAAAGAGTTCCGTATGCGCTGTCGTTATAATAAGTATCGATAATAAATACTTTCTTAATATCCGTGCCCTGCTTAACGGTTATAACCTCAACGCCCGTGTTCGGTCCGCAGGCAGAAACAAGGTCAAAGCCCGTGCCGGTAAATTCAAAGGTGGCTTTGTCGCTCTTCTTGTTTGTGCTGTCAACAGTCGCAGTCAGAGCAGAGCCGTTTGAATATTGGTTGGTGTTGTTATAGGCATCGTCATAGCCGTAAACATCGTTTGATGTTGAAACCGACTGACCGGCGGTTGACGGTGTGCCGACAGTTGCCCATGAGGTTGCGCCGGAATCGTCAAGAACAAAGCTTGATTCTTCATAAAGAACATTGGAGGCGGGAACGAGGTTAACCTTTATCCATTCATATTCGCCTGCGGTATTCTTTGTGAAAATATATCCGCTTGATTCAGAAAGACTTGCGCCGGGATTGAGGCTACAGAAAATATCGCCGTCGGTTATACCAACACTGATGTTATCGTTGCTCATATTATTGCTGTAGGAATTGAGCTTCTGCGGAGCTGTGTCAACAACCGAAAGAGCGGTTCCGCAAAGACCGGAATCATAAACGGGAACACCGTAGTCAAGGACATAGGTATATTCCGGAATGTTTACCTTATCATTGGGGAATCGTGTCAAAGCATTGTTATTATCAGCCTCTGTCTGATTCTCATAGACGCCCGAATTTGCAGCATCGCTGATGTTAGCATCGGTAAGGTTGTTTGCCGTGTTCGGAAGAACTCCGGAAATAGAAATCAGAAGTTTGTTTCCGTTATGATTTGCCGCAACGTAGTTTTCCGAGTAGCTGTAGCCGCTTGCGGTTAATGTCTGACCATTGATACCTGTTATAACAGTATTGGTTACAACAGGAGTGCCGAATGTAACATTTCCTGTGCCGTCAATGGACGAGGGGACAAGCTTTGTTGTTATCTGAGCATCATCGGGAATGATAAACGAATCTGACAGAGTCTGTTTTATAACAGAACTTGCATTCATTTCAAACTTTGCGTTTTTCGAGTCAACGAAGCTGTCTGAAAGAACGGTTTGAGCGTAGCTGTTTGCGCTGTAATCAATATAAACAGCAGAAGAAGCGTTGATTTTATACTCTATGCTTTCGGTGTTTCTGTCGCCTAAGTCCGAATAGCTTTGTGCTCTAACATAATCCGAGGATATAGCTTCGAGGTACTGGTCGGGGTTGAATCCGCTGATGGTGTGACCACCATATTTTATGGAGTAAACATATGCTCCGGATTCTTTTAATTTGAAAGCGTTTGATACTGCAATATTAGCCATCTCGGTTGCGGCAGTTGAATCTTTACCCAATCCTCCGTCATTTAACACGATTACGCAAAGATTTCTTCCGCTTGTTGAAAGGTAATTTGCATCGGAATTATCGACTATTCCCTTTGCCATTTCAAATCCAAGACCTGAATAGGTATAATCGTTGTTGGTTGAATATCTCATGTTACGAATAAAAGATAATACCGTATTATAATTGTCTGCGGGGAAAAATGCTTTTGCGTAACTCGTTGCAGAAGCACTGCCGTATGTTACCATTGAACCATCGGTTGTGTAGAAGCCGGTGTTATCCGTTCCGGTGCTTGACGAGCCCGATCCGTACTGAACAAGAGCAATTCTGTTGTCAAGACCGCTCGACTGGCTTTCTGACATGATGCCTTTTGCTAATGCCTCAGCTGTATCTCGAATTGCAAAGAACCTTTCAATTGTTTCTATTTGTGTTTCTTTACCGTAATGCATACCTTTGTAGCAAACTGTATCTTCACGGTCGCCTGCTTGAATATCTGATGAGCCGGCTGAATAGGTGCCGTTTGCATTGTTGATATCATTTTCAAGCGTTGCCTGGGTTACACCTGCCGAAACCGAACCATCTGTATGCAGAACATAGCACAATCCGTCATCACCAATGTAGTAAACCCAATAATATTGCTGTATTGAAGAAAGAAATCCAAGAATAGTTTTTCTCGTCGTGGTCCTAATGCCGGCATAGAGCTGTCTGTAAACCCCGTCCGAGGTTCTATAGAAAATATCTCCCGTTGAAAGATCAGTTCCCGTAGTTTTATTCGAACCTCCAGGATCTTTTATGTTACTGCTACCCGCAACCGCTCCGATTGACAAAGTATTATCCCAGCCCCAACACGCTCTACCGGTTGCATCTTTATTGCTTCCCGAATAAGAAGCGTCCATAACGATTATATAGTCGGTTGGTCTCTGCGAATCAAGAGCTTTCTGATGATTCTTTTCAACCGAATAAGTTTCAAGATTTACCGTGTAAGTTCCGTCAGCCTGAAGCTCGGTTGAAAGGTTTGTATAAATTCTTGAATCATCAGCTCCGTAGTATGTTCTTCTGAGAATTTCGTTGATATCAATTCTCCAGATAACATCAATCGGGTTATCAGCAACGTTCGTCTCTCCGCCGTTATATTTCCATGCAGAGGTTTCTGAGAAAATATACATAACATTATTTATGAAACAAAAAGCTTCACTCATGTTAATCATATTGTCGCTGTTATATGCAAATGAGTTAGGTGAGGTCTCGCTGAAAGTATAGCCCTGTCTTTGAACTCCGTTAACCGTAATGGTTGTGTTGCCGGTAGCAGTTATATCCATGTTGGTAAATCTGAGCTCATGAATGTGGTTTGCACCGCTCTTGAGTCTGTCCCAAGAACGGCTGACAAAAATCTTGCCGTCATGAACCATTGCATACTGGATTTTATCAATATTTGTGCCTATGCAGTATGTCGGATTACCAACGAGGGATTTAAAACTATTCCACTCTATTTCGGAATTCTCTCCGCTTATTTTGTAGCCAAGAATCATGCTTGTATAATCAGGGTTTGCAACGGTATCATTGCTTGTGTTCTTTGAATAGTAGAAGTTACCTGTCCAGAGAATTCCGTCATCAAACGAGCAATAAGAAGTGTTTGCTCCTCCAAGCTCTGCACTGAGACTAACAGTATCAACAAATTTAACATCCTTTGCCGTTCCGACAGGAACATCCAACTCTGAAAGTGGGAAATAGCTTATATTGCTTCCCGTATCAGTATAGTACAAATTCTTGGCTGAAGCAGCAAGACCGCCGCCGTGAGTGGCATTTATTGACCCATCAGCATTTAATAATCTGAAAATAGCTACAAAATCACCCGAAGTAGCATCAAGTGCAAAAATGCAAGTGCTTTTGCTTGAACCGCTGTTATCATATGCAGAAATGAGAACCCAATTCTTTGCGGCATAGTAGGTCAAACCCTGCTGAACATAGTTATCAGTACTTGAAAGTCCGGGAAGAACCATATTGGTCGGACCGTTTGTCTCAGAGCCGAGGAAAAACTGCTCAGCATAGTTCGCATAGGTCGTTTCGTAGTTTTCAACTACCCTCTGCTGTGTGATGCCGCCCAATGTGATATCAGCTGCTTCTGCTTTCAGAAGCGATGCAAGGCCTGCGCCGAATATCGTCGTCGCAACCATTACTGCGCATATCAACAATGAAACGGTTCTTTTCATCGTTTTCATAAACATACCTCCGTTTTTTTGATGAAAAATATCTGAAATCCAATTGTTGGATTATTGTTGCCGTGTTTTTTTCTTTTAAATAGTTGATTGTCTCTTTGGCCTCCCTCACGAGGGAGGTGGATTTTGCGAAGCAAAAGACGGAGGGAGTAAAAAGAAAATTTAATGTTTTTTGCTCCGCAATAGCTGAATATTAACTCCCTCAGGCGCTATGCGCCAGCTCCCTCTTGAGGGAGCCCAAGTAGTTAGTTGCTACTTTTCGTATGAAATCATTCTATTAATAGCTCTTTCAAAAATCGAAAAAGATAAATGCTTTATTAGCCTTCCTCGTGAGGGTGCGGGTTGCCGGTGGAAAGGTTTTAAGAAGCTGCTTGCTTTATTAGCCTCCCACTTGAGGGAGGTGGCACGGCGTTAGCCGTGACGGAGGGAGTAAAACAGAAAATCTGATGTTTTTTGCTCCGCAATAGCTGAATATTAACTCCCTCAGGCGCTATGCGCCAGCTTTCTCGGCTACCGCCTCGGTCGGTGCTTCTGAGCTTACGCTCAGAGGTTGCCACCGGCAACCCACACCCTCATGAGGGAGCCCATACAATCGGATTCTGCTTTTCATATGGAATCATTCTATCAATTGCTCTTTCAAAAATCGAAAAAGATAAATACTTTATTATTATCATCCCGAGGGTGCCCAAACAGTTGGTTGCTGCTTCTTATTTTGATTCTTCCGAAAATTCAAGAAATTCTCTGCAAAGCCTTGAATATTCTTCTGCTTTTCTGCAGGCGTAATCAGGCAAGCCGTTAAATCTGCCTGTTTCGGAATAAGAAACGGCGGCGCAGATGTCGCAAACGCTTCTCAGCGAACAGTCCGAACATTTCGGGGGCAACAGAATTTTTTCACGCTCGGAGCGGATAATGCTCCACGCAGAATCAAAATCCTCTGCATCTGCACTCGGCTCACTAAGCATTCCGCAGGGAAGCATTTTTCCGTCAGCGGTGACCCAAAATGTCGTTGAACCCGCTCTGCAGCTGATTTTTTCGCCGTAATTTATATCTGAATTTTTCTTGATTTTAAAATTTATATATTCCGACATCTTGTCGGCACCGAGCAGGCGCTTTTGCCATTGAAAATGCTCCGCTGCAGCCTGTTCGGGACAAAGTCTGACATCCTCGGCGCAGCCCTGTGCGGGCTTGAACATGTAGCTGACCGGCTGAACGGGCAAGTCAAGCTCTTTCGCCATTGACTGAACCGCCGCCGCATCACGAAAATTGAGAGAGGTCATACTGAAATTCAGCTTGACGGGAACTCCCGCTTCTTTCAGCCCTTTTATCGCCGAAACGGTTTTTTCAAAGGCGTTTGCATTGCCGCAAAGCTCCGCATAAGTCTCCTTTGATGCGCCGTAAAGCGTTATATTAAGCCTTTGCGGGGGATTCTCGGCAAAAAATCGGATTTTTTCGCCGTCAATCAGCGTTGCGTTCGTGTTGACCGAAATCAAAAGCCCCATTCGGCGGCAGGCAAGATATATTTCTTCAAAATCCCGCCTTATCAGCGGCTCGCCGCCCGTCAGAAGCAGAAGAAGCATTCCCCGCTCCTTGGCTTTTTCAGCAAGGCTTATCCACCATTCGGCGCTTTTTTCAGGCTTTTCGGAACAGCCAGAATGTATATAACACATTTTGCACGAAAGGGTGCACCGTGAAGTCAGTTCAAAGGTTCCGCCGAGCGGAACTCCGCTTTTTTCAGCTTTAGCAAAAAGCTGTGTGATAAACGAATCATAATCAATCTCTGTCATACAACGCCTCCTCGCTCCAATTCTTCTTTCAGAGCAATAACGGCGGTTTCGTTCGGAACGCATTCAAGGCGATAGACGGGAACAGACGCAAGAATCTGCGCCGTCAAGTCAACGCACCGCCCGTTTTCGCCCGGCGCAAGCAAATCAAGATAGATGTTTTTCATAAACTCCTGCAACGCCTCAACTCCGCTGAGCCGCTCAACTCGGTTAACGCTCGCCTGACCGAGCACAACAACCGCTCCGAGAGGTAAACTTCTGTTAAGGCAGATTTCGCTCGTGCCGCAAAAAGGCAGACCGTCGGCATAAACCGAGCCGTTTCTGACTGAGACGCCCGCCTTGTCGCCGTTGACAGTCAAGGCATTGGCAAACCTGCTCCAAAGCTCCGCCTGAGTGCTCTTGCCGACTCCGCATTGACCCGTGAACAGTATTGCCTTGCCGTTATATTCGATAAATGAAGAATGAAGAAACACCGTTTTTTTCGGCAGCATAAGCTGAGCAAGAGAAACGGAATGCCAAAAATACCGCTCATCTGTCAAAACGGAGAAACAATCTTCGGTGAAATAGGTTATGCTTTTTGAGGAGTCATCGGGATTATAGCATGTCATTGCACCCGAGCCGTCGCCGAGTTGAAAGGTGCGATAAACTCTGCCCGAACCTGAGGAAACCGAAATCTCCCCCGCTCTGCCTCTCGGCTGCTCACCGCACGGCGGCAATTCGCCGCACAGCCTGCATTCGATGCTTATATCCGGCTCACACTCCGCAGTTTCAAACTTTTGCCAATCCTGACTGTCGCTTGAAAACATAGGCGCTTCAATGCGAATGCTGTGTGAACAAATCCTGTAATGTCTGAACATACATATTTAACCCATTTTATCTATAATAATATTTTATTATATACTTATGTCGAAAAAAGTCAATGCTTAAATAGGAAAAAAAGCAAAATTAATAATTGAACTTGCACGGCAACTTCTCATGCAAGAATAAAAAAGTGATTGACTAATTTCCGGCGCTGTAATATACTTTTGTTATAGTTATCTTCTTTGAACTTCAGATAAAGAACAAAAATTGATTTTTTTGAGGGGTAATTAACATGAAAGGCAATAAATATCGAATAAAGCCCGGCTTTATAATGCGTGAAATTGCCGGCGAAAGCTTCGCCGTGCCTGTTGACGCTGAAAACGGTTCGTCAAATATAGTAATTCTGAATCCCGTCAGCAAGCTTCTTTGGGAGAATCTTCAGGAAGAAAGGACAATTGATGAACTTGTTAAAGCGGTTCGTTCTCAATTTGAAATCGACCCCGAAACAGCCAAAAACGATATTGTGGATTTTATTGAAGAGCTTGAAATTAACGGGTTTTTAGTATAAATTGGTTGGCATTCAAAATCGTTATATTTCTTCAGGCGGGAGAACGCAGTTCTCCCCTACGGTGTTGCCGATAATTACTGCTGTTTCATGGAAAAACTGTGGCTTTATTCTTGGGCTCCCTCAAGAGGGAGCTGAGCCATAGGCTCTGAGGGAGTTAAAAATCAGCTTTTGCGGAGCAATAAAAATCATCAAATTTCTCCTTTTACTCCTTCCGTCACGGCTTGCGCCGTGCCACCTTCCTCAAGAGGAAGGCTAAAATACTATCAACTTTTGCGGAGCAATTCATCATCAACTATTTCACCCCATCACCGCCGTTCGGCGGAGCTTTCTCGGCTGCCGCCTCGGTCGGTTCTTCTTAGCATACGCTCAGAGGTTGCCACAGGCAACCCGCACTCTCAAGAGGGAGCCAATACAGAAAATTACGGTTTTTCCGCAAGCAACCGCTTTCCGTCTTTTTGAGTGAAAATTGAAGAAGTAAAAGGTAACATGTACAAGGGTCAAGGTAGGGCGGGGGCTTGCTCCCGCCGTTTATCATTTAAGCAAATTTGTTGATATATATGGATTTTCGGTAGGGAACGCCGTCCTCGGCGTTCCGTGGGATTTGATGATTTTCACGGACAGCCGCAAAGCTACGAATTGTATTTCAATTTGTAGCGGACGACGACCACATCGTCCAAAAAGGCTTTTAACATTATTCGCCCTTGGCGAATTGGTTCGTCGGGGACGCCGAACCCTACGGATTTTGCCGTAAGCCGTGCATATTCCCGGGAAATTGCGTTAATAAAGCTACAGGAAAACAATTAAAGATTGACATACAAAAAGCGGCGTATCTTGCGATACGCCGCCGTGCTATTCAATTAAATTCTTGCGCTGATTCAATCAAATAAGCGAAGGTTAAAAGAGTTTATGTTGAAACTCAATCATGCCTTTTTCTTTGTGCAAACATAAGCTGCTGCTGCTGCAACTGAAACAGCTGCGAAAACAGCGATGCCTACTGATGCAGAACCTGTATCTGCGGGAGCCTCAGCAGTGGTCTCAGCCTCTGTTGTTGCCTTCTCGCCTGCATAGAGAGCCTTGATCTTTGCTTTGAGAGCGTCAAGGAGGTTATCCTTGTCAGCGCTCTTAAGGCCTGCAAGTGCGCCCTCGAGGTCTGCTACTGCGCCTTCAACATCAGCCTGAGGAATAGCAGCTGAGCCGATATTCTCAAGGAAGTCAACAAGACGGATAACAACGCTCTCGATAGCATCCCACTGAGCCATGCCGTTCTTAGCAAGGTCAATGATCATGTTAAGGATTTCCTTAATAGTAAGGTCAACATAGTCCTTCTCAGGAGCTGCATCGCCAACGGTGCATTCTGCAACGTGCTTATTGAACTCTGATTCGTTCTCAAACTTTGCGCCGCACTTTGTGCAGGTGTTGTAGCCGTAAGCGGGCTTGTCGGCAGCCTTAGTTGTAGCTGCTGTGGTAGCTGCTGCTGTGGTTGATGAGGTGTCTTCTGCAAAAGCAATAGCTGACATTGAGAAAGCCATTACAAGTGCAAGAACAATTGCGAGTGCCTTTTTCATTAGAACCATTCCTTTCAAATTTTATTGCAAGAGCAACAATTGTTACCTTATAGTAACATGTTGTAACCGTTTTGTCAACACTTTTACGGGAAAAATTTAATAGTTTTTTAAAAAAACATGAAAAAACTGCTTTTATTTATAATAATATATGTATATTTGGATTGCGGAATAATAAAACGCCGTAGCAGCCTGCGCTCTCATTAGGAAGCCGTTTTCGGAACGCTGAGGACAGCGTTCCCTACGAGGAAATTGCGTTGATATCGGGCGTTTTCATGCGGCAACCGTAGGGGACGGGTCGCCCGTCCCGTATAAAAACCGTTTCATCGGATTTTAAAAATTTGTGCGTTTTCAAGCGGGCGAACACAGTTCGCCCCTACCG
>JBJEQD010000016.1:0-3136 GCA_051881575.1 Acutalibacteraceae bacterium
AAAAATGAAGTTTGCTTCGCAAATTAAGGATAGGCTCCGCCTATGACTGATTGTATTTGCTCCGCAAAAGCCTATTTTTGAGTGAATAGTGAAGATAGGTAAGAGTAGGGCGGGGGCTTGCTCCCGCCGTTTAACATCAAAATCGTTAAACAAAATTAAATCAATCCTCAGCCCTACGGGCAGCTCCTTTTCTAAGGAGCCCAAGGCGGAAATTTAATCTAAGCAATAAACTTCCTGCAAAAATGTGGCTGGCGGCATCGGCTCCTTTGGCAAAGGAGCTGGCGCATAGCGCCTGAGGATTGGGAAGAATGCTGTTAAATCAAAGCCATATAGTCACAATAGCTCCAAGAATACATAAGAAATCATCGGCAACATCGTAGGGGCGAACTTTGTTCGCCCGCCTGAAACACCCGATATCAGCATAATTCTCTTGTAGGAAACGCTGTCCTCGGCGTTCACTGCTTAATTGATATTTCCGTTCCATGTCGGCATATTGGAAATATATGCGCTTTCCACGGCGGGCACATAGTATGCTCCGTAGGTTTTCAGTCCGTTTTCCCGTTCTTCCCCCGGCAGCTCAACATAGAAGCGATAGTACGGCATATAATACTCTGCAAATAATCCTGTCCGATAGATGAGTTCCGCTTTTTTGACATATTCTTTTCCGGGGAATTCGCAGGGAACAGAGGTAACATAGTTGCCGTTGAGCAGCAGTTCTTCTGCCTCATCCAAGGTGATAATCGGATAATCTCCGACTTTCTCGGATAAATCGGGCCGGTCTATACTTGCCATAAACAGATTTCCGTCTTCGTCACAATGGAAAACCACTCGGTTAAAATTGCAGTTGATGATTTGCTCTGTCTCGTTTCCGCTTGCATCAAAAAACTCGAGGTAATAAGACTGTCGGGCATAGATATCATAGTCGCCGCCGCAAATGTTCACCTGCGGATTGTCAATGCCTATAAAATCCTTATATTCGTTTTTCAAATATTCCGCTGCGGCAAGCGCATCATCATAGGATGCATAGGGCGTAAAGTTATATCCCTCGGGAAGCGACAATGCAGGTTCAAAAAACACCGTAGCTGTCATTGACTGATTAACCTGAATTCTCAAGCCGTCTGCTTTAACCGTTAATGCAGTCGGATTAAAATATCCGTCGGGAACAGCAGCGCCTAATTCTTGCCATTCCTCAATTATTCTCTGTTTTGTTTCTTCATCGGGTGAATCGTCGGTAACGGTCAGTTTATCCGCATCAAGCCCTAATCTGACGGCAACTTCCAGCAGGAATTCCCGCATTTTATCAAAATCAGCTCCCGATATAATACCGTCTCCCTCATAGGTCAGAGGATTTTTATAGACGGGTAGTGTGGAAAGCTTTAAATCCTCACTCCAAGGGTTTCCGTTCACAAGCTCTGAAACATCAAAAGCCATATAGCCCTCATATCCGAATCCCGATTCATCTTCCGAGACAGAAAGCATGGGCAGAGACGAGGTGTTCCCGGGGCTTTCCTGAGAAAAAAGCCTTGTTCCCGCATAGATAACCAATGCAAAGCAGGCGGCGATTGCTCCGCACTTAATCCAAATGTTTTTTTTCTTCTTCTTCTTTTTCGGCTCAGCGTCTGCCGCTTCAACATAAGCAGGATCGATAAGCTCCATCTTATCTAAAAATTCATTTCCTCTCATAAAATGTAACCTTCCTTTTTCATATGTTCCCGAAGCTGATTACGGCATCGGAAAAGAGTGGTTTTAACTTTACTTTCTGACAGCGTAAAGCGAGCGGAGATATCAGCGATGGAATCCATATACCAGTAACGCCTTATAAAGATATTTCTTTTTTCTTCGCTGAGCATACCGAGAAACCCGTTGATTGCTTCGCCGAAAACCATATCGTCTATACGGCATTCAACATCATCGGGGGAGGGAATACATTGTTCCATTTCCGCACTTAGCTCACATATAAATGCACTGCGTTTAATTCTGCTGTTTTTGCGGCAGCAATTCAAAGAAATGTTTCTGGTAATTCGAGCCAAAAATGCATACAGATAGCATTTCGGCTCATGCGGCGGAATTGAGTTCCAAGCTTGCATATAGGTGTCATTTTCACATTCTTCTGCTGTTTGCCGATCATTGACTATCCCATAAGCCAAGGAGCGTAAACGGCTCCCGTATTTTTCCGAAGTCTGTCTTATCGCCGCTTCGTCACGGCGCAGGAATAAATCGACAATTTTATAATCATCCAAGGCTTTCAACTCCTCTCTTTTTTATCTGAAAGGCCTTCACCCTAATAATCACCGTTTATTTCTCAAAGGTTACACTTTTGATAAACAAATTGAATATTCATTGAAATAATTATATCATTTAACTGACCCAAAAAACAAGGCTTGCATCAGGTTTTAACCCGACACAAGCCTGAATTTATTGTTAAATTGGAATCAAACTGTTCCAAAAAAATGAAATCACCGGCAACACGGTAGGGGAGAACTGTGTTCGCCCGCTTGAAAAAGGGAAACAGGTGTTCACGGTAGGGCGGGGGCTTGCTCCCGCCGTCTGATTATCATGTCGAATCTGTGGAACACAATGATTTTCTTGTAGGGAACGCCGCCCTCGGCGTTCCGAAAAAACGGCTCGTTTTTTTGCGGGACGGGTGACCCGTCCCCTACGTTTGCCGCCTGAAAACGCACAAATTCGCAATAAATCCGTAGGGTTCGGCGTCCCCGACGAACCAATTCGCCATGGGCGAACAATATGCATCTGCACAAATTTCCAAGTAGCAATGTTTTATTCAATAAAATCAAAACGGCGGGAGCAAGCCCCCGCCCTACCTTGAATACTGCAAAATTCGTTATTTCTGCATTTTGGACGATGTGGGCATCGTCCCCTACAAATTGAAAAATTAAATCGTAGGAACAGCCCTTGCGGCTGTCCGTGAAAACATATCAAATCCCAAGGAACGCCGAGGACGGCGTTCCCTACTGATGCTTGCGTATTTTTTGTTGTGCTGATTAATTCGTTAACATATCACAAAACCGGAAGTTGTCGGTTTCTTTGTGTAAATATGACTTCAATTTTATGCATTGAAGTACATATCGTAAACGATATAGCCCTGTATGCCATCCAATGATCCTTCATATGTCTC
>JBJEQD010000017.1:0-13589 GCA_051881575.1 Acutalibacteraceae bacterium
GATGACGCTTCTTGAAAGCAACGGCGTTATCAATAAAATCCTTGGCTTTTTCGGTATAGGACCCTTTGAAATGATAAACACTCAGGGCGCAATAGTTCTCGGAATGGTCTATAACTACCTGCCCTTTATGATTCTGCCGCTCTATTCGGTTATGACAAAAATCGACGTTTCTGTGATCGAAGCGGCTCAGGACCTCGGCGGAAGCTCCCGTCAGGTGCTTTTAAAGGTCATTATCCCACTCAGTAATCCGGGAATTATGACGGGAATAACAATGGTTTTCGTTCCGTCGGTTTCAACCTTCATCATTTCAAGAATGCTTGGCGGAGGCTCAAATATGCTTATCGGCGACCTTATCGAACAGCAGATTTTAGGAACATCCTATAACCTTAATCTTGGTGCGTCAATTTCAATCGTTCTTATGGTGTTTATCCTTATGATAATGACCGTTATGAACCAGTTTGACGACGAGGAAATGGAGGGAATGATAGTATGAAAGGAAGTAAAATCGCTTCAAAGCTTTACCTTGCAGTCATTTTCCTCTTTCTCTACCTGCCGATTTTCGTGCTGATAGTTTTCAGCTTCAACGAATCGAGAAAGGGCGTTAATTTCACAGGCTTTTCTCTTAAATGGTATAAGGAGCTTCTTCATAACGAGCTTATTATATCGTCGCTTATAAACACCCTTAAAGTCGCCTTTATTTCAACTGTTTTCGCAACTATCATAGGAACTGCAGCGGCGGTTGGAATTTACAGTATGAAAAGAGTTTCACGGAGCATAGTAATGAACGTGACCTATATTCCAATTATGAATCCCGAAATCGTAACGGGTATTTCAATGATGCTGCTGTTCGTTTTTGTCGGCAGGCTTGTCAGAAACGATTCGGTTCTCGGCTTCGGAACGCTGCTTATCGCCCATGTAACATTCAATCTGCCTTATATTATCCTTACGGTTCTGCCAAAGCTTCGCCAGACCGACAGAAACCTTGCCGAAGCGGCGCAGGATCTCGGCTGTATGCCCGTTCAGGCGTTTTTCAAGGTTGTTCTGCCCTCAATCATGCCCGGCATCATAACGGGAATGATAATGGCGTTCACCCTGTCGCTTGACGATTTCATTATCAGCTATTTCACCGGCGGACCGGGCTTCCAGACGCTCCCGATAGCGATTTTCTCAATGACAAAGAAGCGTGTAAAGCCCGATATGTATGCGCTTTCCGCATTGATTTTTGTCAGCATTCTGCTGCTGCTGATTCTCTATAATCTTGCTCAGTCGAAAAGCGAACAGGAATCAAAAAGAAAAACAAAAAAGTAACCGCTGATTTAATCAAAGTCACAATTCTCAGCGGCTATTTTTCCGACATTTAATGCCAAAAATACTCGTTAATACACTAAGTATTGCCTGCGTTTTTTGGCATTCCTGTCAAAAAACTATCTCGCTGATAATCGCAACATGATTCAATCAGCGGTTACATAAGGAGAGACGGAGAGTGAAAAAAAGAATTGCATGTGCGCTCATTGCGCTTGTTATTGCCCTTGCGCCCTGCACCGTTGCGTCTGCCGTAGCTTCGCAGAGCGACATTGAGGCGCTCAGGGGCACAAAGCTTTATGTTTATAACTGGGGCGAATATATTTCCGACGGTGAGGACGGCGCCCTTGATGTCAACAAGGCTTTTGAAGAAAAATACGGAATTGAAGTTATCTATGACACCTATGACACCAACGAGGTTATGTATTCAAAGCTTAAAAGCGGCGGCGTTTCATACGATGTCGTTATCCCTTCGGACTACATGATTGAAAGAATGATTGCCGAGGATATGCTTGAAAAGATTGACTTTTCAAATGTTCCGAATTATAAATATATCCCCGAAAAATACAGAAATCTTGCCCATGACCCGACAAATGAATATTCCGTTCCCTACACGGTCGGAATGGTCGGTCTTATCTATAACACAAAGATGGTCGAGGAAGCTCCCGACAGCTGGACGGCTCTCTGGGACGAGAGATATACGGGCAGTATTCTGATGATTAACAACCCGAGAGACGCTTTTGCGATTGCTCAGAGCGTTCTCGGCATGGATTATAACAACGAGTCTCCTGCCTCATGGAGGGTTGCCGCAGAGCTTCTCAAAGAGCAGAAAAGCGTTTCCCCCTCTTATGTCAACGATGAAATATTCCTCAAAATGGAGGCGGGCGAAGCTGCGCTTGCTCCCTATTTTGCAGGCGATTTTCTCACCATGCAGGAGAACAATCCCGATCTTGAATTCGTTTATCCGAAAGAGGGCGTTAACTTCTTCGTTGACGCAATAAGCATTCTCAAGGGCGCAAAGAATAAGCTTGCGGCGGAGCTTTACATTAACTTTCTGCTTGAGCCGGATGTTGCGCTTGAAAATGCCGAATATATCTGCTACGCAAGCCCCCACACTGAGGTTTACAGCAATCCCGATTACACATTCTATCAGAATGAAATTCTCTACCCCGAGGACGGCAAGTTCAAAACTCAGCTTTTCCTCAATCTTTCGCCCGAAATTCTGTCGCTTATGAGCGGTCTTTGGGACGATGTCAAGAATTACATTCCGTCATCGGAGAGCGGATACCGTTCTCTTTTCTTCGGCGGAAACAATACGAATGTTTCTTCGGGTGACGGAGAGGGAATGACCCCCGAGGCAAGAAGATATGCGCTTTATATCGGAATATTCATTCTTATCTGCCTTGCCTATGTTGTTTTCAGATATGCAAGGAAGAAATACCGTGAAAATGTTTGATTTATAAGCAGGAGGAAAAAATGAAGAGGGTAAAAGTGGCTTTTGCAGTTGTTTTGATGTGCTTAACTCTGCTTTCCGCTTCATGCTCAAAGCAGGAGGAGAAAAAGCCCGAAACAACAACGGAAATCCCGGCGGCTTCGTCGGAATATGACCTTTCTCAGGCGGTTGACGCCTTTGCTCAGGTTACGGATAAAAATGAGACGGAAAAGAACGGCGAAACCGATTCGGCAATCGAAAAAACAGTTTCACCGACAGAAAAAGCGACCGCTCAGATAACGGCGAGCCGCACCAACGCCGCCTCAACAGCCGCCCAAACGGAAAAACCGACAACTCAGCCCGAAAAGAAAACGGTTAGAATTACCATTAAAGAGGGTCAGACCTTAACTCAGATTTTCAAAACGCTTGAAGAAAACGGAGTCAGCAGCTTCGATGACCTTATGGAGACGGCGCAGACATATGACTACAGCTATTATCCGCTTGTTGCCGCAATTCCGTCGAATCCGAACCGCTGCTTTAAGCTGGAGGGTTATCTCTTCCCCGATACTTATGAGTTTTATACCAATCAGAAGCCTCAGGACGCCATAGGCAAATTTCTCAGAGGCGGCAAGGCGAAAATAACCGATTCGATGAAAGCGCAGGCTTCGGCTCTCGGCTACAGCATGGACGAGGTAATCACCGTTGCTTCGATAATCGAAAAAGAGGGCGCAAATCCGAACGAGGTTGCCAAAATCGCCGCAGTTATCTATAACCGCCTTGAAGCGGGAATGAAGCTTCAGATGGATTCAACCATTTATTACATCGAGCGGAATGTCAAGCCCTTTATAACGGGCGATATCAACCGCTACAACAGCTATTACAACACTTATAAATGCTCCGCTCTCCCCGCAGGCCCGATTTCAAATCCGGGTCTCAGAACGATAAATGCGGCGCTGAATCCCGCCGATGTTCCCTATCTTTATTTCTGCCATGACGAAAACGCAAATTATTATTATGCCGAGACCTACGAGGAACATCAGGAAAACCTGAAAACGGCAGGCTTGGCATAAAAACAGAAAATTTCTAATAAAAGCATCAGCCTGCATGGGTTTCCGTGCAGGCTGTTTTTTAGCATTCAAGAAGTCTGATATAGTTGTTTGCTTCTCGCAGAACATGGTCGGCAAGCAGGGGCAGGATGATTGAACGGATCTTGCATTGCTCGATGCCCTGAACTCCTGCTGTCTTGAATTCTCTGAATTTCTTTGTTTCTTCAAGCGAGTCTGCCCTGATTGTGCGATCCTGTGCGCTGCGGCTGCATTCAAGAAGAGCGGCAAATTCCTTTGCAAAAATATCTGCCGAGCAGAACAGCTTCGTTTCGCACGGGTCAAGCAGCCCTCGGATGAACATTGCATGTTCCATCATTATTCTGTTCCAGAAGTTTTCGGTATCTTTCATTGAGCGGTAGTTTATGTCTCCGTCACGCTCAAGGATTTTAATGAATTTGAAATAGAGCTTTGCTTCTCTGATGATGTGCTCAATCAGCAGAGGATAGTTTGCCGTGAACATCTTGCAGTTTAACACCTTTTCAAGAATTTCTTCTTTGAAGCAGATTAAATCTTCAAGAAGCTTCAGGGCGGTTCTGTTCAAGGTCTGAACATGCCTTACCTTTGAGGAAAGGTTGCCGTGGCGGCACGCACCCCGCAGATTCAGCTCTTTTTCGGTTATTTCGTTGCAGATTTCAATGCCTGTGAGACATTCGGTCTGACGCTCCGCAGTGAGCGTGAATTCGGTTACTATTTCGCCCGAACGGACTGTTTCGGGGCTGATTACGCCCTCCGAAAGCTCCAGCGCCCTGCAAAGCAGTCTTTCAAATTCGTTTTTGAAAAATTCCGCTTTTTCGGAGAATGATGCGTTAACGGGCGTGAACCCTGCCCTGAGGAACAGAGCATGTTCTTTCATTATTCGCCCGAAAAACAGATGAAGCTCCAATGATTTGATAACATAATTATCGCCAAACATAAAAAAATCCTCCCGCATATATACTGTCATTTCAGCATATGCAGGAGGATTCTTTTAGGTTACGCAACGGGATTTTCAGATATAGGCTTTAACATCTCTTTCGTAATGTCCCGTATCCTGGAACCCGTTTTCGGTTCTGATTCGCTCGCCCCATTTGTCGGCGATTTCTTCAAAGCTGTCTTTCTCAACATCGGCTCTCCAGAATCCGTCTTTGCTGCCTCTCAGGCACCAATCGGATTCCCACATGCCGTGACCCGTTGCCTTGTATGTCCACAGGAACCAGCTGTAATTCGCCTTGTTGAGAGTTTTGAAGCAGTTTTCCCATGTTGTCGCCTTGTGGGGATAAAATTCACCCATCATCATCGGAACATCGGAGTAAACAAGCTTTGTGAACCATGTGAAAAGGTTGAAAATGAAGTTTGAATTATTGTAGAAATGAACCTGATAAACAACATTCTTCCAGCCCTTGAGGAAAGCCTGAGGCAGGGCAAATGCCGTCCAGATGCACTCCATTGTGATGATATGGTCGCTGTCTGCGGCACGAACGGTGTTATAAAGACGGGAATAGATGAACTCATTGTTCTTTCTTCTCTCAAGCTCGCCCGACGGAACATCGCACATCGGCTCATTGAGCAGGTCATACATCGCAACTGCGGGGTTGCCCTTGAAGCGTGAGGCAATCTCCGTCCAGAGCTCGTCGGTCAGCTCACGGTATCTTTCGCCTTGCTCCGTGTCGTCATAAAGCCCGCATTCGCCTTTTTTGCCGTTGTGCGGAGCGTCGCTCTGATAGCCGACTGCGCCGTGCATATCGAGAACAACATAGATTTCACGCTTTGAACATTCCTCAACGACCCATTCAAGACGGGATAAATCCCACTTGCCGTTTTCGTCAAGGATTTTCGTGCCGTTATCGTCATAATAGAAATTTCTGTACCAGAACGGAACACGCACGCAGTTGAAGCCCATGGACTTTATCTCGTCAAGGTCATATTCGGTTATCCAGTTATCCATATAGGTGTTGAAAAGCTCATATGCCTTTTCCATGCCGAAACGCTCTGTGAGGATTTCAAGCACCGTGCTGTGGTCAAAGCCGCCGTCATAGGGGCAGAGCCAATCCTCCCAGATCATCCATGCGCCGAGATTTACGCCTTTAAGCTGAATTTTT
Source organism: Acutalibacteraceae bacterium (assembly GCA_051881575.1). GTDB lineage: Bacteria > Bacillota > Clostridia > Oscillospirales > Acutalibacteraceae > CAG-177. Next base: position 5,919 of record JBJEQD010000017.1, read on the forward strand.
TCTCCCTTGCGGTTGACGATGTCCTGACCCTTGGTCGAGAGAAAATCTTCATCCGTAAAGCCTGTTGAAGCTTCATCGGCAGGGAGATTTTCGCCTGCCGAAAAAGCGGGAATTGCTGCGGAAAAAAGGGTTATCGCTGCGAGAACAAAGGAAATTATTCTTTTTGAAAATTTCATTGCAATGTTCCTTTCATGCTCAATTAATCAGTTTTTCTCAACGCCGAGAGTTACTTTTTCGCCGTTGATATCCCAATCCTTAGTGTATGAACCGCCTGCGGCTTCAATGATATCCGTTGCAAGAACATCGTGAGTGATGGTTGCACGGTTTGATTCAAATATCTGCTGAATCTTTTCGTTGCCGCTGACATAAATCTTGATGGTGTCCATAACCTCAAAGCCTGCGTCTTTACGCATGGTCTGAATCTTTGAGATAAGCTCTCTGACGAAGCCTTCTTCAAGCAGTTCGGGGGTCAGGTTAGTGTCAAGCACAACGGTAACTCCGCCGCCGCTCTCAGCCTGGAAGCCCTCTTTCTGAACGGTTTCGATAAGCAGGTCTTCGGGAGCAAGAGTAATCTCCGTGCCGCCTGCGGTGAAGGTGATTGAGCCTTTTTCGTCAAGCTCCTGCTTGGTTGCCGAGCCGTCAACGCCTGCAAGATACTCTCTGATTGCTCCGATAAGCTTGCCGTATTTGGGGCCGAGAGTCTTGAGCTGAGGCTTGAAGCTGTAGGAAACATAGGATGCGGAATCGGTTACGAATTCAAGCTCCTTAACATTGAGTTCGTCCTCAATGATTTCACAGAGATTTCTGTCAAGAGCCTTGGGAGCGGTAACAAAAATCTTGGCGAGAGGCTGTCTGTTCTTGATGTTTGCGGTGTTTCTTGCCGCTCTGCCGAGAACAACGACATTGAGAACCTCGTCCATTGAAGCTTCAAGGTCTTTGTCAACAAATGCGGGGTTTGAAACGGGATAGTCGCAAAGATGAATGCTTTCGGGAGCGGAGGGATCAACCGAGAGAACAAGGTTGCGGTAGATATCCTCTGTCATAAACGGAATCATCGGTGCGGCGAGCTTGCAGACGGTTTCAAGAGCCGTGTAAAGGGTCATGTAGGCGTTGATCTTATCCTGAGAAAGACCCTGAGCCCAGAAACGCTCTCTGCCTCTGCGGACATACCAGTTGCTCATGTCGTCAACGAAGCTCTGAAGAGCCTTTGCGGCTTCGGGAATTGCATAGTTGCCCAGGTAGCCGTCAACCGTGTCAATAAGCGTGTTGAGCCTTGAAAGCAGCCATTTATCCATAACCGAGAGCTTGTCATATTCAAGAGCATGCTCGGTGGGGTTGAACTTGTCAATTTCAGCGTAGAGAATATAGAAAGCATAGGTGTTCCAGAGAGTGCCCATGAATTTGCGCTGACCCTCAACAACAGCCTTGCCGTGGAAGCGGTTGGGCAGCCACGGAGCGGAGTTTGTGTAGAAATACCAGCGGATAGCGTCTGCACCGTAGGTTGCAAGAGCATCAAACGGGTCAACGGCGTTGCCCTTTGATTTTGACATCTTCTGACCGTTTTCGTCCTGAACAAGGCCGAGAACGATAACATTTTTATAGGGTGATTTATCAAACAGAAGCGTTGAGATGGCAAGCAGAGAATAGAACCAGCCTCTTGTCTGGTCAACAGCTTCGGAGATGAACTCGGCAGGGAACTGCTGCTCGAATTTTTCTTTATTCTCAAACGGATAATGATGCTGAGCGAAAGGCATTGCGCCTGAATCGTACCAGCAGTCGATAACCTCGGGAACACGCTTCATTTCGCCGCCGCACTTTTCGCACTTGATGGTTACATTGTCGATATACGGGCGGTGAAGCTCGATATCTTCGGGGCAGTTGTCGCTGAGCTCTTTAAGCTCTGCAATCGAACCGATTGAATGTCTGTGGCCGCAGGAGCATTCCCAGATGTTGAGCGGAGTGCCCCAATAGCGGTTACGGCTGATGCCCCAATCCTGAATGTTTTCAAGCCAGTCGCCGAAACGGCCCTTGCCGATACTCTCGGGAATCCAGTTAACGGTGTTGTTATTCTTAACAAGATTATCCTTAACGGCGGTCATCTTGATGAACCAGGATTCTCTTGCATAATAGATAAGCGGAGTGTCGCAGCGCCAGCAGAACGGATAATCATGCTCAAACTTGGGAGCGGAGAAAAGCTTGCCCTGCTTGTCAAGGTCGGTCAGAACAAGGGGGTCTGCGTCCTTGACGAATTTGCCTGCATAAGGAGTTTCCTCGGTCATGTTGCCCTTGCCGTCAACGAACTGAATGAACGGCAGGTCATATTCTCTGCCGATTCTTGCGTCGTCCTCGCCGAATGCGGGAGCAATGTGAACGATGCCCGTACCGTCGGACATGGTAACATAGTTGTCGGCTGTTACGAAATGAGCTTTCTTTTTCTGCTTTTCGGCTGAAATGCCTGCACATTCAAAGAGCGGCTCATATTCTTTGCCCTCAAGCTCCTTGCCGACATAGCTTTCAAGAATCTCATAAGCTTCAACGCCGTTTTCCTTGTCGCCGAGCGAACCGAGAACGGTGTCAAGCAGAGCTTTTGCCATGTAATATGTGTAGCCGTCCGCCGCCTTGACCTTGCAGTAGGTCTCGTCGGGATTTACGCAGAGAGCGCAGTTTGAGGGGAGAGTCCAGGGAGTTGTTGTCCATGCAAGGAAATAGGCGTCCTCGCCCTTAACCTTGAATCTGACAACGGCGGAGCGTTCCTTGACCGTCTTGTAGCCCTGAGCAACCTCGTGAGAGGAGAGGGGAGTTCCGCAGCGGGGGCAGTAGGGAACAATCTTGAAGCCCTTATAAAGCAGACCCTTATTCCATATCTCTTTCAGCGACCACCAGACGGATTCGATATAGCTGTTGTGATAGGTAACATAGGGGTCGTCCATATCAGCCCAGAAGCCGACCGTGCCTGAGAAATCCTCCCACATGCCCTTATATTTCCAAACGCTTTCTTTGCAATGCTCAATGAAAGGCTCAACGCCGTATTTTTCAATCTGATCCTTGCCGTTGATGCCGAGCATCTTCTCAACCTCAAGCTCAACGGGCAGACCGTGAGTGTCCCAACCTGCTTTTCTCGGAACCATGTAGCCCTTCATGGTGCGGTATCTCGGAATCATATCCTTGATAACACGGGTGAGAACATGACCGATGTGAGGCTTGCCGTTGGCGGTCGGCGGGCCGTCATAGAAAGTATAGGTCGGGCAGCCTTCTCTTTCTTCAATGCTTTTCTCGAATATATGATTTTCTTTCCAGAATTCCTGCACAGCCTTTTCACGGCTGACAAAATCAAAATTCGACGAAACCTTTTCGTACATTTTGAATTCCTCCGATTTATGAATAATTAGAATAATTGATTGCCGATGATTTGCGGCGCAAAAAAAAATCCCTGCCCCGAACGGGACAAGGAATAACCTTGCTTAACCACCCATTACATAACTCGATCTTTATGCGCCCGATAACGGCGGACTGCCGACAAAGCCTACTTGCAAAGGGCGTTCGGTTTGCGATTCGGGAGTGATTTTCACTTTTGCGGCAGACGGTGCGTTCCCACTCTCCGCACCTCACTTGGTCTGCGCCCTGCAAAGGCTACTGTCTCCGTCACAATCTTTGAAGATGATATTATAATATTTTTAATTAAAAACAGTATATCACACACTTTCGTGCTTGTCAAGAAAATCAAGTGTTTTTTCAAATAATAAAGCCCACGGCGCTGAGCAAAGCAGGGCACCGTGAGCTTAAGGTGATGAGAGGCGAGAGAGAACGATGAAAGTGTAATTTTGATTGAAAAAGAGGAATCATGTCGGGAGTGCCTCTCAATGTCCGAGAAATCGATTAATGTTCAGATTATCAACACATGTTGACAATCTTTCTTATAAACAGTATAATTAACACATAATGAAAAATCAACCGTCAATTCAGAATGAAGTGTTTATTATCAAGACATTTTGCCCGAAAATGTTGTTTCAGGAGGATTTTTTATGGCTGTCGATGTGAGAACAAGATACACCCGCTCGATAATTCAGCGTTCGTTTGTTAAATTACTGAAAGAAAAACCGGTCGATAAAATTACGGTTAAAGAAATCTGCGACTCTGCCCAAATCAACAGATCAACTTTTTATAAGCATTACCGTGATATCTATGATGTTCAGGAAAAGATTGAAGACGAGTTAAAAGAAGCCGCTGTTGAAATGATTAAAAATATCAAAAAAACCGGCATAAAAGAGGCGTTTTCGCAGGCAATCGGAGCCATCAGGGATAATCTTGACTTTTTTCTTGCTGTTTTTCTTCAGAAGAACACAAGCGACCTTGTCAAATTTCTTCTTGAAGACTATTTTAAGGAGTTGAATGAAGAATCCGACATAAGCCTGCCCGATGTTTCCGAAGAAAACCGTGATTATATTCTCCATTATATTTCGTGGGGCTGTGCAGGCATCATAAATTGCTGGATTAAAAACGGAATGAAGGATTCAAACGATACTGTTGCCGAGCTGATAGAAAAGTTGATTGAGAATGCCGTTGAATTTTCGGAAAAATCAAAATTATAATTAATAAAAAACCGATATTCGCTCAAAAAATCTGAGCGTCATATCGGTTGTTTTTTCAGATATTCTTATAAAATAATCCGTGCTTTGTGCAGTGCCACAGCAGAATTCCGTGGCCTCTTTTCTGAAAGCGAACCTGCAATTCCCATTCGGGATAAGTCTTAAAAATCTTGATTTCGCCCGATGATGCAAATGCGACAAATGAAATATAGTGGTCTTTTTCCATTTCGTGCTTTGATGAAATAAACCAATCGTTTTCAATAACCTCCGCCGTGATTTCGTGGCAGGGGTCAGCCTTCCCCGCCTGAAGCGGCAAAAGCTTTCTGCCGCAACACGAAACCGTGGCATTGCCCGTTGAAATCACAAGGTTGCCGCAAACGGGGCAGACATAATAGCTTGATTTTTTCATGTTTCCGCTGACGAATGTGTTGGTCTGCGAGCCGCCACTTAAGATTTCTTCAATATTCACGCCGAGAATATCCGAGAGCGAGCCGAGCAGAGAAATATCGGGGCAGCCTCTGCCTGTTTCCCATTTTGAAACCGTTCTGTCCGAGACGGTAAGAAGCTCTGCAAGAGCCGATTGAGTTAAACCCTTTTCGGTTCTTAGAGTGCGGATGAGCGCACCGATTTCCGAATTGTTCATGTTAATCATCCTTTCGCTCTCTATTTTATCGTTATTTTATCGCAAATGCAACAAACTCTGCGTAGAGTTATCGCAAACAAAAAGGCTTGCGCCGAAAAACGCAAGCCGTATTTTTGAAATGTTAAGCTTCAACCGTTTCTTTTTCTTCCGCAGGTTCCTCCGAGGATTCTTCTTTCTTTTCTTCGGGAGGAATGTTAACGGGGCTGAGAGCAACGGCAAGATTGACCGCCGATGAGAGCAGGAACAGCGCACCGCTGACGAAAATTCCCCAGCTCGGGCCGCAGATAACTGCGTCGGCAAGAGTGCTTGCCTGAAGCATTGAAGAAAAGCTGTTGAAGCAAATTGCGCTTGAGAACATCATAAGACCCGCAACAAGGTTTGTTATGAACAGACCCTTGCTGTTGAGCTTTCTGAAGTTAAGAAGCAAAAAGACAAGGCTGACAAGCAAGGAAAGCGTGCTGAGAACAACAAACAGAAGCGAAAGCAGAACTCTCAGCGAAGCGGCTCCGATAATGTCGGAACCCGGCGCTTTGAAAATGCCCAATATGTCAAACTTCATAAGGTTCATTACAATCGTTATCAGATTGATTGTGATTTTTTCTTCACAGAACGGAATCGAAACTGCGAGAGAGCCGAGGGGGAGCAGGAGCGAGAAAAGGGGGAGAACGCTGATGGGAATTCTTGCGATTCTCAGCTTTGTTCCCGCAAAGGAATATTTGAATCTTCGCATTGCCTCGTGGAGCTTTGCGAATGCAGCTTCGGCGGCGATTGAATCCTCCTCAAGCCGTCTTTCCCAATCGTAATTGGCGATGTTAACGCCGCAGTCGGGGCATTCGGCCTTGACATTCCAGATATGAAGCTTTCTTCCGCATTTCGGACATTTTGCCATAAAATCACACCTTTTACAACAGAATGAATATGTAAACTATTTTATACGCTTTTGGCGAAAGTGTCAAGCCTTATTATTGACCGTAGTAGGCTTTTTCGCCGTGCTTTCTGAAATAATGCTTATTAATAATATTTTCGTTTGCTCGGCGGGCGTTCATGGTCTTGCTCAGATATGCCATTTTTGCAACTTCTTCAAGGATTGCCGAGTTTTCCGCCGCTTTGAGACCGTTTTTGCCCCAGGTGAACGGGCCGTGGGAATGAACCAGAACTGCGGGCACGGCGTTGTAATCAATGCCGCCTTTTTCAAAGCATTCCGCAATGACCTTGCCCGTGTTCAGCTCATATTCGCCCTCGATTTCTTCCTTTGTCAGATCTCTTGTGCAGGGGATTTCGCCGTAGGCAAAGTCGGCGTGGGTCGTGCCGAACGGAGGAATGCCGCATGCCGCCTGAGCAAAGGCAACGGCAAAGGTCGAATGAGTGTGAGCAACTCCGCCGATATCGGGGAAACGGCGGTAAAGCTCAAGATGAGTGGGCGTATCCGACGACGGATTCAAAGACCCCTCAACCCTTTCACCGCTGAGATTCATAACAACCATATCGTCGGGAGTCATTTTTTCATAAGGAACGCCCGACGGCTTAATAACAACAAGCCCGCTTTCACGGTCAATCTGAGAAATATTGCCCCAGGTGAAAAGCACAAGACCGTATTCAACAAGCTTCATATTTGCTTCGTATACTTCTTTTTTGATATTTTCAAGCATTGCTATTCTCCCTATACAAAAAGCGCCGCCGCAACGGTGGAATATACATGTGACGGGTCTTTCAGAAAATTCATTTTAAGCTGCTGCGCCTGCTCAAAATCGGCGGCATAGACCGACAGCTCCATAAGAGCTTCACCCTTGTGGTTAACACGGAATGTAACAAAATAGCCGTTATCGGTCTTTTGAATATCAACCGTGTTTTCGCCCTCACGCTTTTCAAGAAGCTGAAGCTTCAAAGCGTCGGCAAGAGCGGTTTCTTTAACGGATTTCGGTAGCTCCTGCGAAAGCTCGTCAACCGACAGTTCACCCTTGGGAGTTAAATAAACAAGAGAATCCGCACAGGTGAGGTTGCCGCTTTCAATCAGCTCCTCGATAGCCTGACTTGCTTCAAAATAGTTTGCAAGCCCGTGAAGCTGGAGAGATTCAAGGAGCTTTGATTCGCTCATCGGCTCTCTCAATCGGCTGACAAGAAAGGTCAGAAGCAGTTTTATCTGCGTTCTGCTGCGAAGTCCTCCGGGTTCAATTCCCTCCGAAAAGGCGTCAAATTCATTTTCAATAGACATCAATATTTCTCCCTGAGCAATTTCGTTATAAAATTAATCTATTATATTTATTTTATCATACCATATAGTGTCCGTATTTTCAAGAGCAACGGGGAATAATTGCTCACAAGTGCGAAAAATAAAAGCCTGCGAACGGTTGACGGCGAACGCCGAAGCCGAATGCAGGCTGTATTATAATTAAGGTGATGGGAGTTGAACACAATATGCCGAAAATTTGATATTACGGCGTA
>JBJEQD010000018.1:0-52428 GCA_051881575.1 Acutalibacteraceae bacterium
CAGCGAAACGGTGATTGAAACAATGGAAATACACTCATTAAATTCTATTTGGTGAAACCTGTATGTAAGCTTTATCTTTCGGAGAAATATTATGGGATGTTTATACAGATAAAAAGTGTTCAGGCGGTGCACTAAGACTTAGATATCGGTTCGGGGTGCCATTCAAAAAAGCCGTGAAGCCTTAAATGATAAGGTTTCACGGCTTTTTGCTTTTATTTTTTATTTTTTCTGAGACGCTTTATCATGATTATTCCGCAGGCAACAAAAGCAAGCCCCATAAGTGCCGAAAAAATCACCGGCAGAATGACGGGCGATCCGATCAAACCTGCCACACCGACGACTCCTCCTTGTAAAAAAAACGAAAAAATCGAAACCACACAGGCAATGCGATAAAGACCGAACAGAATAAGCGCAACCCCAAGAATCCAGCCGTAATTTCGGAACAACAATTCGCCTTTACTCATAATCTTGTCTGCAGTATCAATGCTTTCTTCTGCCTGAGGAAAAATATACTCATCCTTACTGTCATCCAAAAGATAATCGGTTGAAACCGAAAAAATTTTCGCAATCTCCGGAATCTTTGCCGACTCGGGAACGCTGTCGCCCGTTTCCCACTTTGAAACCGACTGACGGGAAACCGAAAGCTTTTCGGCAAGCTCATCCTGTGACCAACCGAACTTTTTCCTGAGTGTGTAGATCTTTTCGTTAATTTTCATGCTGTCTCCTCCTTTTGAAAGCTTAGGCAGAATTATAGCAAAGGCATATCCGAAAAGCAATACACCGTGCCCGACAGTTTCGCAACCGACAGTTGCAATTGGTTGCGAAGTCATTTTTCTGAACACTCCTCAACAGAAAACCAACCGGAAATCACCGGTTTTACCAACAAAAACCGGGTCTCCGGCTGATTTCATGTGTTTACACAGATTTTTTACTCTTCCCAAGTTTTTTCCTGCTCATCATTTTTCTTATGCATGCGCTTCTTGATGAACTTTGGCGTTATCTTATCGATAAACTGACCCAGCTTTTCATACTCAGCCTCGGCTTTGGCGGCGTCCTCTTCAAGGCGCTTATCCATATTATAATACAGTATATTTACGCCGCATTTCGGGCAGGTTTCTTTGAGATAGAAAATACTCAGCTTTTCACCGCATTTAGGGCATTTATTATCCATCAGTCGTTACCTCCCGAAACCTCTATGCTCTTTTCTTTTCTGCGCTCGCCGATTTCTTTTTGTATTGTCTCAAGCTTCTTGCCCGTGAGGTCATAGAAGGCATAGGGGACAAGGGACAAAAGATTTAAAACGGGAGGAATTATTGTTATCAGAGCCCAGAGCCAGAAGCGTGTGTTGACGCCCGATTCGACAAGCTGCCATTCGTCGTTTATGCTCTGAAGTCCGATTATCGGCATGATTAAGGTCGCAATAGCAGTTGAAAATGAGCCGGTGAGCTTTGCGATAAAGGTAAGGAATGAGAATGTTATACCTTCGTTCCGCTCGCCTGTTTTCCACTCCACATAATCAACGGTGTCGCCTATCATCTTTGTCGGAATAACACTACCGATTGCGCCGGTGAATGAGGTGAAAATGCCCTGAAGAGCCAAAAGAGGAACAATGACCTTGGCGTTTGTGTAAAAGCCGCTGCCCAGAGCAAATATAACCGCACCGACTGCGGCATTAATAAAGCCGCAATATATGACAATTCTTTTTGATGAGAACCGTTTTTCAATTTTCGGTATTAACATATAAGTTGCAAAGTTTACTATTGTGCCGGGGACGCCCGCAAGAAGAGACAGCGAGGCAAAACCCAGAGAGTATATGTAATAATACTGTGAAAATGTTCCGCCGATTCCTCCGAGTGTGCTGAGCACGCTGGAAATAACAATCAAAAGCAGGGGCTTGTTGTTTTTCAGGCTGCGGAATATTGTGAAAAATCCTTCTTCTTTTGTGGACTGAACAACTCTCTCTTTGGTGCAAAGACCCGAAAGAGAGAACAGAAATGTTCCCACGGTGCCGGCGATGATACCCATGATAAGGAAAATCTGCGAAAGTGTGATATTAACGATTTTGTTGTTGCTCAGGTCTATCATGACGGGGACAAGAATACCGACAAGACCGCCGATGATGCCCGAAATAAAGCGGGCGCTCGTGATGGCACGGCTTCTGTCTTCGGGGTTGGGAGAAATAGCCGCCGAAAGACCCCAGAAAGGAATGTCGCCTATCGTGTAGAAAAACTCCCACAAGAAGTATGCGACATACATAAAGACGATTTTAATTGCCGTTGAAGTGACATCTTTAAGCAGCTCGCCGCCGGAGAAAAGAAAAATCGTGACGATTGAAAGAGGTATCGGCACAAAAATAAGATAGGGTCTGAGCTTACCGTAGCGTGTTCTGGTTCTGTCAACAATTGAGCCCATAAGCGGGTCGTTCAGCGTGTCCCATGTGCCCATGATAAGAACCATGGTTGCGACAGCCGCCGCCGGTATGCGGCATACGGTGACAAGGAAAAATGTCAGCTGACCCCGAACTAAGTTATAGCCCATGACCTGACCGCCGTTAGCTACGCCGTAAAGAGCGGTTTCTTTAATACCGACATAATGCTTTTCGGTGTTTACTTCATTCAACGTATATTTCCTCCCTTGCGGTTTATATAAAAAATATTATCACATAAAATCTCAGGTGTCAATTATACAAAATCAATGTTTCTGTCTCATAATGCTTGCCGAAAAACAGAGTGAAATGATTTGACATATATGCAATGGAAATGTATAATGTAACCGATAAAATCCGCCGTAATTGACGGCAACGGGATACACCGTGTCAATTCACGGCTGATATCACTTTTTCAGACCGACGATAATGCGATAAGGAGCTTTGATATGAACCGTATTATTCCCAAACCGAAAGAAATTAATTATTCCGACGGCTTTAAGACGCTCGGCAAGGACAGCGTTATTTTTATTGACAACCGTTTTTCGGGAATTAAAGATATTCTGACTGAGGAATTTCCCGCTTTAAGCTCCTGCCGCTTTGCGGAAAAGCCCGATGACGGGGCGGATATCCGATTTATATTCAATCCGTCAATCAAAACCGAGGGATATTCCGTAAAGGTGCTGCCCTCGGAGCTTGAGATTGAAGCAAGCGGCTATGCGGGAGCGTTTTATGCCGTTCAGACGCTGAAACAGGCTGTTTATTTTGAATCAAAAGGCGAAGAAACGAAGCTTCCCTGCATGAAGATAACCGACGAGCCCCGCTTCAGGCACAGAGGTCTCTCTCTTGACGAATCACGGCACTTTTTCGGCATGAACGAAGTCAAACGCCTGCTCAGGCTCATGGCATTTTATAAGCTGAATGTTTTTCATTGGCATCTGACCGATGATCATGGCTGGAGAATCGAAATCAAAAAATATCCCCTGCTGACCGAAATAGGTTCAAAAAGAAAAGACACAAACATTCACGGTTGGAGATCCGCCGATATGGAGGGCAAGCCTCACGAAGGCTTTTACACTCAGGACGAAATCCGTGAGATAGTTGCATACGCCGAAAAGCTCAACATAACAATTATCCCCGAAATTGATATGCCCGCCCACTTTGCCGCAGCAATGGCGGCTTATAACTACCTCGGCTGCCGAGAGATTCCCTGCGAGGTTCATTGGTTTTTCGCAGGCTATGTTCCGAAACAGATGGGCTGGGAGGATTGGAACCGCTCCTGCTGTGCGGGCAAAGAAAGCACATACAGCTTTATTTTTGATGTTATCGATGAAATTGCCGAGCTGTTCCCTGCCCCGTATTTTCACATCGGCGGCGACGAAGCGCCGAAAGACGAGTGGAAGAAATGCCCCGAATGTCAAAAGAGAATGAAAGAAAACGGGCTTTCGGATGTTGAACAGCTTCAGGGCTATTTCAACAACAGAATTGCAGAACACCTTAAATCAAAAGGCAAACGCCTTATTGTCTGGAACGAAGCTCTTGCGGCAGGCAATCTGGACAGATCCGTTATCGGTCAGTATTGGACGCCGCAAAAAGACCGCAATGTTCTCAAACATATCAAAGACGGCGGCGAAGTCATAATCAGCAAGCACCAGGCTTTCTATTATGATATGTGTTACAGCCAATATCCGCTGACCAACACTTATAAATTTGAGCCGTCAGACAAACTGATACCCGAAAAATATATGGATAAGGTTATCGGCATGGAGGGCGAGGTCTGGACGGAATGGATAGATTCCGAAGAAAAGCTTGATGTTCAGATTTTCCCGAGAGCGCTCGCACTCTCCGAAATCTGCTGGGCGACCGATAAAGCCAAGGATTTCAAAGAGTTCCTCGGCAGAATGAATTATCACGAAAAAATTCTTGACGATATCGGAGTTAATTACGCCGAAAACGAGGTTTCGATGCCGAAAGGTTTCCTGAAACGCAAGAAAGAAATCAAAGAGTGGTATAAGTGCGACCAACACATTGATGTCAAGAAAAACCGCCTGCTCAAACAGAGCAAGCGGAAATAACAAAAAAACGCAAAAAGTGCCGGAGCTGCCCCGTTTGTCGGGTGCTGTCGGCACTTTTTCTGTTTTCTTTATTTTAACATCTTCTCGGGTATTAAATAGTTAATGCAAGATATGCCGCATAGATGATGAGCATAACAACGCCCTGAGTTTTATATGCTTTTTCTTTGATAAGCATCGGCACAATCGCAACAAGAGTTATAAGGAAGCAAACAGGAAAATCAAATTTAAGGCTGGTCGGCGAAACAGCGAAAGAGCCGCCCGACACAAGAGAGCAGACAGGTAAAATCAGAGCCAAATCAATTATATTTGCTCCGATGATGTTGCCGGCCGAAAGATGCGCTTGCTTTTTAACAATGGCAGTAATTGTTGTAACCAATTCCGGGAGCGAGGTTCCGATAGCAACCATTGTGACGGCTATTACCCTCTCCGGTGCGCCCAAGGCGGTTGCAATGTCCGAGCCTCCGTTTATCAGCAGATTTGAGCCGACAACGATTGCGCCTGCACCGACTGCGAAAAGAACAATGTTTTTGATTATTTCTTTTTTGCTGCATTCAGGCTTTTCTTCAATCTCCTGCGATTGCTTTGCTTCAATTATATTTGTTGCAATAAACAAAACAAACAAAACCGCAAGGGCAACGGTTGCCCAAAGATGCACTTTTCCGCCGATGCTTCCCGCCCACAGAATACCTGCCGTTCCGATCAGAATCAGGCACTGTTTCAGGTATTTTTTGCGTGGCGCAATAACGCTCAAAAAGATAAAAGCAATAGCCAATATCAGACCTGTGTTGGCAGTTACCGAACCTATTGCATTGCCGACCGCCATATCGTTCTTTCCTTCAACGCTTGCAATGACAGACACTATCATTTCAGGCAGCGTTGTTGCAACGCTGACAATGGTGGCACCGATGATAAAAGGCGGAATGTTTGCAGCCCGTGCAATCCAACTTGCCGAATCAACGAACCAGTCACCGCCCTTGACAACCAGCACAATTCCCACCGCAAACAAAAGAACTGACATCCAAATTTCCATAAAAAACCTCCGTTTTTGCTTTTTTGCAAAAACAGAGGAAATCAATAGACTATCTGCTTTTGCAGATAAGTCTTGTCATTTCATGTAAAACCAGAAAGAAACCTTTCAGTATGTTGGCTTTACAACGCTTGTGCGCCGACTACTCCCTTATTTAGGCAATATTCTATCAGATATACTCTTTTTTGTCAATAGTTTTTCATGCTTTTCAAATCAGTTATCATTCGCTCAGCAGTTTTTTAACCTCGGCAGGCTTCAGGAGCTTACCCATTGAAACGACCTTTTCATTGACCACAAGAGCGGGCATACTCATAACGCCGTATTCCATAACCTTTTTCATGTCGGTGATATATTCAACTTCCACCGACAGACCCATTGATTCAACGGCTTCTTTTGCGTTTTCATATTGCTCATGGCAGGTTTTGCACCCTGCGCCAAGCACCTTGACGCAGCAAATCCCAGTCTTTGCTTCGGGACAGCAATCATTTGTTGTTTCGTTTGCTTCGCTTGTTTGGCAACCACAATTGCAGGCGCAAACGGGAGCCTTTTCTTCTTTCTTTTTCTTTCCGAAATTGAATAATGACATAGTTAAATTACCTCCAACGGTTATATTAATACATTTTGAATTGCATTGAAAAAATATCCGACAGCTATAATCCCTACCGTGCAGATTGCAATGAATATTCCGAGCAGCTTCGGCTTCACCGCTTTGCGGAGCATAATCATTGACGGCAGAGAAAGCGTTGTGACAGCCATCATAAAAGACAGCACCACTCCGAGCAATGCGCCCTTTGCAAGCAGGGCTTCCGCAATCGGGATTGTGCCGAATATATCGGCATACATCGGAACGCCTGCGATTGTTGCAAGAATAACGCCGAACGGGTTGTTATCGCCGAGAACCCTGACGATAAATTCTTCGGGAATCCAATTATGAATAACCGCTCCGATACCTACGCCGATTAAGACATAAGGCGCAACCTTTTTGGCGGTGGCAACCACTTGCTCCCACGCATATTTCAGGCGGTCTTTGAAATGCAGTTCCTCCTGCGGAACATCGATTGAACGCCCGTTCCTTATAAATTCTTCAACCTGATTTTCAAGGTGCAGTTTTTCAATCAGCGTACCGCCCGCAACGGCAATGACAAGACCGAGCACAACATAAACCGACGCAACTTTCCACCCGAAAATGCTCATTAACAGCACAAGACTGCCGAGGTCAACCATAGGGGAGGAAATGAGGAATGAAAAAGTCACCCCGAGCGGCAGACCTGCGCTTGTAAATCCGATAAAAAGAGGGATTGACGAGCAGGAACAAAACGGCGTTACCGTGCCGAGCAATGCGGCGATAATGTTTGCCCAAATGCCGTGGAATCTGCCGAGTATCTTTTTTGTTCTCTCAGGCGGAAAGAAGCTTTGAATATAAGAAATAACCAAAATCAAAACGCCCAAAAGAACCATTATTTTGATAGTATCATAAATAAAAAAGCGGATACTGCCGCCGATTCTGCTTGCCGTGTCTAAACCGCAGGCATTCAGAGCTGAACTTATCAGCCTGTTCAGCCATTGCATTCCGAGAATTTCGTTTTGAAAGAAATTCCAGGCTGTTTTTATTGCTTCCATTAAAGCGCTCCTTTCAAATATAAACACATTCAAATATGTCTATTTATTATTCGTGAATAAAGCCGTGCGGAAAAGCTTTGGTTTGCCTTACTTTTCACAGCACGGCTCGTTTTCACATTCACATTCAAGGGTTGTAAGCTCCGTTAAGCAATCCGCCGCAATTTTTGCCCCGTCAGCCGAGATTGAATAATGCATCCACTTTCCCTCTTTCCGCCCGACAACAACGCCCGAATCGCAAAGAATTTTCATGTGGTGGGACAGCGTGGGCTGGGTAACATTGAGCTCTTCCAAAAGCCGACAGCCGCATTTTTCGCCCGTGCGGAGAAGCTTCAGAATGCGAATACGGTTTTCATCGCAGAACGCCTTGAAAATTTCGGCGGTTTTCTTTTCATCAAAATCCAAGCTTTCACCTCCCATAGATAATTATCTATATGATATTATATTCATTACATAGATATTTGTCAATGGGTTTGATAAAAATTTACGCTCGGAAGTTATGAGATTTTATTTAATAAACGAAAACGCCATAACCACAATGCCCAGAATGACCAGCACGATGCCCGTTGCCCTGTTAAGAGTTTTGGGCGCTGCTTTGTTTGCAAAAACAGCGGCAATTCTTGCCCAGATGAAAGTGAAAATGACGCAAAGAGCAAATACGAGCCAATCGGGCGAACCGCCGATTGAAAAATGAGAAACCGCTCCCGTCAGAGCCGTAAACGCCATGATAAATACGCTCGTTCCGACTGCGGTTTTAAGCTCATAGCCGAGAACGCTCGTGAGAATTAACAGCATCATCATTCCGCCGCCCGCTCCGACAAAGCCGCAGATAAAGCCGATTACCGTTCCGCAAATCAAGGATTGAATAACTCTCTTTTTGGCTGAAACGGACTGCATGGCTTCCTTGGTTGTCATAACGGGTCTGACGATGAATTTAATTCCCAAAAGGAAGGTCATGAACACCGAAAAGTTGCCCATCGTCGTTGACGGCACAAGGCTTGAAACATAACTGCCGACAACCGTAAACACCAGAACGCTGCCCATCATAACCATGCCGTTTCTGACATCAAGGTTCTTGTTTTTGCCGTAGGTATAAGCCGAAACTGCGCTCGCAAGCACATCGGACGAAAGCGCAATTCCGACCGCCGTGTAAGGCTCAATGCCCAAAAAGGTGACAAGCATCGGCGTAATGACCGCCGCCGCACTCATACCCGCAAAGCCCGTGCCGAGACCTGCGCCCATGCCCGCAAAAAACGTTACGGCAATTTTAATCAGCAAATCCATTTTTATTTTCTCTCCTTACAAATGCTTTCAAGATTCGTTCTTATTTTTTCAACAACGCCGCAGAACCGACTGCGGCTTTCTTCATCAATTCCGCTGAAAAGGCTTTCAAAAAAATCCGTCTGAACCTGTCTGCCCTTTTCAATGACGGGTTTTGCATTCTCCGTGCAAATCAGCACGGTCTTTCTTCTGTCCTTTGAATCGGGCATTCTTTCAATCAAGCCCTCTTTGACGAGCTTTTCAACATTCACCGAAACAAGATTCGCTTTCAGCCCTCTGATTTCAACAATATCCCTCGCCGTGTTGTAATTCGGATTGTTTGCAAGGAACATCAGAATATCAAACGCCGTCTGCGGCATCTGAATTTCTCTGCAAAGCGGTCTGCACATTGCACAGTAAGCTTCGAGCAGATTATGAGCAAATTTTATGCTTATATTATTCTCCGTAGCTCTCACTCCGATTAGTTCAATTTTGAACAGTTCATTTTTGAACAGTATTATAGTACCCTTTTCGGCAAATGTCAACCGAAATACAAAAAAATATTGACATTCCCGCACCACGGTGATATAATAACGGCAGTTATATAACACATGTTATTTATCAAGGAGGTTATGCCATGCCGCCGAAAACCAAATTCACTAAAGACGGTATAATCAATGCGGCGTTTGAGCTTGTCAGAAGCCGTGGCGTGGATTCGCTCAGCGCAAGGTCGCTTGCAAAGGAGCTCGGTTCATCAACCGCACCGATATTCTCTGCGTTTTCAAGCATAGACGAGGTGCGTGCCGCCGTCACCGAACGGGCGAAAGCACTTTATGCGGAATACCTGAGAAAGGGTATGAGTCAGACTACGCCTTTCAAAGGTGCGGGACTTTCCTATATCCGCTTTTCCAAGGATGAGCCTCAGCTTTTCAAGCTTTTGTTCATGCCTGATAATCCCGACGGCGGGCCGACGCATTTTTTGCCGTCAGGCGACGAGAATTTTCCCGCCGTGCTTGAAGCCTTACATTCAAAAACAAACATCAGCGAAGAAAACGCAAAAAAGCTGTATAATCATCTGTCGGTCTATGTCTACGGGCTTGCCGTTCTCAATGTGCAGGGCTGTTTTGTCTTTACGGACGATGACATTGACAGAATGCTGACGGAAGTATTTACGGCGCTGAAGAAGGAGATGCAAGATGAATAATATAATTGAAATAAACGGGCTGTGCAAAAGCTTCGGCAAGGTCAATGCCGTTAACGATCTCAGCTTCCGTGTTAAACAGGGTGAGCTTTTCGCATTTTTGGGCGAAAACGGTGCGGGCAAATCCACAACAATCAACATAATGTGCGGTCAGCTCAAAAAGAACGGCGGCAGAATTATCATTGACGGGCTTGACCTTGATAAAAACCTCAGCGGAATAAAATCCAAGCTCGGCGTTGTGTTCCAGAACTCCGTTCTTGACAAATCACTTTCGGTTTACGATAACCTTGAAAGCCGTGCGGCTCTTTACAGTATCTGCGGCGAAGCCTTCAAAAAGAGACTTACAGAGCTTGCAAAGCTGCTTGATTTTGAGAATTTGCTCAAACGAACTGTCGGCAAGCTCTCGGGCGGTCAGAAAAGACGAATCGACATTGCAAGAGCGTTGCTCCATGACCCGAAAATTCTGATTCTTGACGAGCCGACAACGGGGCTTGACCCTCAGACGAGAAAACTGCTCTGGAGCGTTATCGGCGAACTGCGGAAGAATGAAAAAATGACGGTTTTTCTCACAACGCATTATATGGAAGAAGCCGCCGAAGCGGATTACATTGTTATTCTTGACAGCGGCAGGATTGCGGCGGAGGGCACGCCCCTTGAGCTTAAAAACGCCTACACCGCCGATTTCATAACCCTCTACGGCGTTCCGGAGGATGCCGTCAAGGCTCTCGGCGTTAAATATGAGCAGGTTCCGGGCGCTTTCCGTCTTTCGGTTCCGAACACCAAAGCCGCCGCAGAGCTTATTATCAGCCACCCCGAGCTGTTCAACGATTTTGAAATCACAAAGGGCAAAATGGACGATGTTTTTCTTAATGTCACAGGCAAAAAACTGACGGGAGGAGAAGAAAAATGAAAGAAATGAAAATACTTCTGAAGCGCAACATAAAGCTGTTTTTTAAAGATAAAGCGATGTTTCTGACCTCGCTTATCACCCCCGTCATACTGCTTGTTTTATATTCAACATTCCTCGGGAATGTTTACAGGGATAGCTTTTTATCCGCTTTCCCCGAGGGCGTGAGCATTGCGGACAAGCTTGCCGACGGCTTCGTCGGCGGTCAGCTTATTTCTTCGATTCTTGCCGTTTCCTGCGTCACGATATCGTTCTGCTCAAACATGCTCATGGTTCAGGACAAGGCTAACGGAAGCATAAAGGATTTAACAATATCACCCGTTAAAAGCCCCGTGCTTTCAATGAGCTATTATTTTGCAACTCTCGCTTCAACCCTCATAATCTGCTATGTTGCAACGGCTCTGTGCCTTGTTTATGCTGCAATCATAGGCAGTTACATGACTTTCGGCGACATTCTGCTTATTCTGCTTGATGTGTTCCTGCTCGTCATGTTCGGAACGGCTCTTTCAAGCATAATTAATTTCTTTTTGTCAACTCAGGGTCAGATTTCAGCCGTCGGAACCATAGTCAGCTCGGGCTACGGCTTCATCTGCGGCGCATACATGCCGATCTCCCAATTTTCCGACGGACTTCAGAAATTCATATCTCTCCTGCCCGGAACCTACGGCACTTCGCTTATCCGCAACCACGCCATGAGGGGCGTTATTGCCGAAATCGAAAGTCAGGGCTTCCCCGTTGAAGAAATCAAGGATTCCATCGACTGCAATCTGTATTTCTTCGGCAGTAAGGTCAGTCTCGGAGCCGACTATGCGGTTCTCTGCGGCACAATTGCAGTTCTGATTGCGGTTTATATTCTTATGAATGTTATTAAACTGAAAAAGGCGGGCAGAAATTCATAACCCAAAAAAGACTTGTTTTTTCATTGAAATTAGACTATTATATTTGTATAAAAATATTTTGAGAGGTGTTCCGATGAAAAAGCTTGTTTCGGTTTTACTTTCGGCAGCAATTATCATTTCCTGCGTTTCCGTTATCGCCTCGGCAGCGGAAGAACCCGACCTCAGCTTCGCCGTGGCTTCGGATCTTCATTATAATGTGCCCGCAGAAGCGCTTGAGGGCGAAATTGACGATGAAATTTATTGGTATGCCAACAGGCGTGCCGCCATGGAAAACGAGAGCGGTCTTATCATCGATGAATTTCTCAATCAATGCGCCGAAAATGACGGCTGTGATTTTATCCTGATTTCGGGCGACATTGCCGACCACGGAAAAACGATTCCGCAGGAGCATATTGACGCCGCCGCAAAATTCGCCGCTTTTGAAGAAAAGACGGGCAAACAGATTTATGTTATCAACGGCAACCATGACCTCGGCGAAGGAAGCGACACAACGAGAGAAGATTTCATGAGAATTTATGCCGATTTCGGCTTTAACGAAGCTCTGGCTACCGACCCCGGAACCTGCTCATACACCGCAAATCTCGGCAGCAAATACAGACTCATTGCCCTTGACAGCTGCACCGAGGGCGGCGGAACAGCCGACGGACTGACAACCGACAAGCTCGATTGGGTTCGCATTCAGGCTTCTCAGGCAAAGTCCGACGGAAGATATCCCATTCTGATGATGCATCACAATCTGCTCGACCATATGCCCATGCAGAGAATTTTCAGCAAGAACTTTATTGTTCGTTTCCACCGCTCAACCGCCGAGCTTTTCGCTGATTGGGGAATAAAGCTTGTGTTCACGGGTCATGAGCATTGCAGCGACGCCGCCTCATACACAAGCGCCGCAGGCAATGTTATTTATGACTTTGCAACCACCTCGCTGACCATGTATCCCCTGCAATACAGGCTGTTTGAGCTGACCGACAGCAAAATCAGCTACAATGCGGCAACCGTTGATTCGATTGACACCGAGGCTCTTGCAAATCAAACCTCGGGCTATTCCGAAAAACAGCTTTCTCTTATGAATGAGGGGCTTAACGCCTACGCAAAGGGCTTTTTGAAAAAGGGCGTTGAATACCGCCTTTCGCTCTCGCTGAGCATGGAAAAAATCGGCATTGAGCCGGCCGATTTCGGCTATGATCTCGTCAACACCGCCGTCAGCGGACTTCTTGACATTCTCAAAAATCCGCTTTACGGCGAAAACGGCGTCAGCGCTCTTGCAAAAGAATATAACATCGATATTCCTCAGAGCAATTATGAAAACGGCTGGGATGTTGCAACGGAGCTTGTTGCCGCCCACTATGCAGGCGAAGAAGCGTTTTCGCTTCAGAGCACCGAGGTTACGATTTTCCTCAGACTCGTATCCCTTGTTCTCAGACACGACCTTGCAGATGTTGCCGACAAGGTGTTCCTCAAAGCCGCCAATGAACTGCTCTCGGGCTTCGGCACAAGCGGAATCGCCGCCGACCTTACAAAACTCGGCGCAAAGGTTTTCGGACCTGTTACGCCTGTCGAATATTTCCTGCTTGCTCTCGTGTCGCCGATTATTTATAATTTTGCGGTTGACAGCGACGGAATCAACGACAATCAGGGCGTTCTGCCGGGTTATGCGCAAGTCGGCGCAGAAATAAATTCCGCAAATATTATTGAAAATATCCACTCGTTCCTCAATAACATAATGCGGAATCTCAGCTTATTCCTGACGGTTATTTATAAAATGATTTTCTGATAAAATGAAAAAATCCCCGCCTGCCGCAAAGCAGACGGAGAAAATGCTTATTCCGCTTCAATCGGGAGCTGGATTTCGGTCAGCCATTCTTCGGGATTTTCCTTGTTCCAGATGCCGTCAATATAGACTTCTCTGGGCAAGCCGCTGATTTTATAGCCGTTTTCCGAAGCGTATTCCATGATATAGGCGTAAGCTTCGCCGAGGCGGTCATATGCTCCCCTGTGATAAATGCTGATGGCTTTCGTTTCGGGCAGAGTGCGGAATTTAATTCTGTCATTCTCAACTCCCGCCTTGACTACCGCCTGTGAATATCTTGTCAGAATATCCGTCTCCTTATGCTCGCCGTCAAGATATTCGCAAAAGCCGTAATCGGGCTTTGCACACTCGATATCGGGGTTCAGCCTGAGACATTCTTCCGCCGAGCCGAGCACCAGATCCGTAACCTCTCCGTAGGTTTTGAGCATTCTCGTCTCGCTGTAAACGGTTGTTTCGGGTATTTCCTTAATTACTGCCTGATACTTCATTTCTTTGTCCTCCGATAAATATTCAATAACGGAGAGTCTGACGGAAATATCGGCTTGTTTTTGCTGCAGCTCTGCTTTCTTTGCTTTGAGAGCGTCGGTGAGCGGAACGCCGCTGAAATGCTCTTTAATTTCGTCAATCGAAAAATCAAGCTGACGAAGCGCCTTGATTTTTGCCGCTGTTTCGAGCTGGCTCGTTTCGTAAAAACGGTAGCCCGTCCACTCATCGATTTTTGCCGGAATCAAAATCCCTTCTTTTTCATAAAATCGCAGGGCTTTGACCGTCAGCATCGAAAGCTTTGAAAACTCGCCGATTTTTAACATTTTTTGATCGCCTCCGTTATCGTTGATGTCATAATAATCTATCCCCTAAAAGGAGAGTCAAGTGTTTTTTTGAAAAATTTATTTTTCTTTTGAATTATATCATTTTTCTTTGTAAATTTCCATTCTTGCCACGTTTTTTTCGATTGACAAAATCGGTTTTCTGTGTTAGACTATAAGTAATTTAAAGGCTTTTTGTGACTGACGGATTACGCAGAGCACTGCGAAGAAGCAAAAAGTCTGTTTGATGCCGACCGTCTGGGCAGTCTTATCTTTTCGGGTAAGGCTGCCCTATTTTTTTGAAAGGATGAGGTTAAATGAGCATTTACGCAATCGCAGACATCGGTGAGCTTATCAAGGATAACTCCTATGTTGGCAGAGGAATCGTTATCGGCAAAAGCTCCGACGGAAAGAAAGCAGTTGCCGCATATTTCATCATGGGCAGAAGCGAAAACAGCAGAAACAGAGTATTTATCGAGCAGGGTGACGAGGTTATAATCCACCCCTTTGACGCTTCAAAGGTTGAGGATCCCTCGCTTATCATCTATGCTCCCGTCAGGCAGACGGGCAACAAGCTCATCGTCACCAACGGCGACCAGACCGACACTATCTATGATTTTATCGAAAGCGGCAAAACCTTTGAGCAGGCTCTTGAAACAAGAGAGTTTGAGCCCGATAAGCCGAACTTCACCCCGAGAATCAGCGGCATGCTGACCTTTGACGGCGGAGATTTCACCTATAAAATGAGCATCCTCAAGAGCGCCGACGAAAACGGCTCTGCATGCAACAGATACACTTTCTCTTACCCTGCGCTGAACGGTCTCGGCCATTTCATCCACACCTATAATCACGACGGCAACCCCATCCCGACCTTTACCGGCGAGCCCGAAAGAGTTAAGATTCCCGACGATATCGACGAATTCACAAACACCCTTTGGAGCAACCTCAACGAACAGAATAAAATTTCGCTCTATGTCCGCTATGTTGACCTTGAAAGCGGAAAATACGAAGCAAGAATGATTAATAAGAATAAGTGAGGAAAAGCAAATGAAAGAATTTGAACTTAAATACGGCTGCAATCCCAATCAGAAGCCTTCAAAAATCTATATGGCAGACGGCTCCGAGCTGCCCATTGAAATCCTCTGCGGCAGACCCGGCTACATCAATTTTCTTGACGCTTTCAACAGCTGGCAGCTCGTTAAGGAGCTTAAAGAAGCTCTCGGAATGCCCGCCGCAACCTCATTCAAGCATGTCAGCCCCACCTCGGCGGCAGTCGGCATCAAAATGACCGAAAAGCTCAAAAAAGCCTGCTTCGTTGACGACATTGAGGGTCTTGACGATTCTCCGCTTGCAACCGCTTATGCAAGAGCAAGAGGAACCGACAGAATGAGTTCATTCGGCGACTGGATTGCCCTCTCCGACGTTTGCGATGTCACCACCGCAAAGCTTATCAAGAGAGAGGTTTCTGACGGCGTTATCGCTCCTGGTTATGAGCCCGAAGCCCTTGAAATTCTCAAAAGCAAGAGAAAAGGCAACTACAATATCGTTAAAATCGACCCGAATTATGTTCCGAATCCGATTGAAACAAAGCAGGTTTACGGCATAACCTTTGAGCAGGGCAGAAACAATTTCAAAATTGATAACGAACTGCTTTCAAAAATCGTTACCGAAAACAAGGAAATGCCTGACAGCGCAAAGCGTGACCTTATAATTTCTCTTATTACTCTTAAATACACTCAGTCAAACTCGGTTTGCTATGCGGTTGACGGCCAGGCAATCGGCGTTGGCGCAGGTCAGCAGTCAAGAATCCATTGCACCCGTCTTGCAGGCAACAAGGCTGATATCTGGCATCTCAGACAGCATGAAAAGGTTCTCAATCTTCCGTTCCTTGACACGGTTGGCAGACCCGACAGAGACAACACGATTGATGTTTATATCTCCGACGAATACGAAGATGTTCTTGCCGACGGCGTTTGGCAGACCCTTTTCTCGGAAAAACCCGAGCCGTTCACAAAGGCTGAGCAGAAAGCATATCTTGCAACAATTAAGGGCGTTGCTCTCGGCAGCGACGCATTCTTCCCGTTCGGCGACAACATTGAGAGAGCCTCAAAGAGCGGCGTTACCTACATCGCAGAGCCGGGCGGCTCAATCCGTGACGACAATGTTATCGAAGCCTGCAACAAGCACGGCATGGTTATGTGCTTCACGGGCATGAGACTTTTCCACCACTAATATGCCACTAATATATTGATTATAAGATAAACAACAGGACTGCCTCAGGCTTAACGCCCGTGGCAGTCCTTAATTATATTATTGTATTTTGTTATGCTTTAACTCCGAGGCTGATAACATCGATTGCTCCGACGGGGCATTCGGCATGGCATTTGCCGCAGCCCGTGCATTTTGTGTAATCAACCTTTGCACAGAAGCGGTCAATCGTTACCGCCCCCGCCTCGCAGACCTTAACGCACTTCATGCAGCCGATACAGCCCGCCTTGCATTCCTTGCGGGTAACTGCGCCCTTGTCATGGTTCTTGCAGAGCACCGCCGCCCTTGTTTCTTCAAGCGGCATAAGCTCAATAAGACCCTTGGGGCAGGTTCTGACGCATTTTTTGCACGCCTTGCATTCAAACGGGTTGATTCTCGCAATGCCGTCGCAAATGCTGATTGCATTAAAATCACAGGCGGCAACGCAGTCGCCGAAGCCTAAGCAGCCGTAGATACATTCTTTCGGTCCGCCGAAAATCTGAGTTGCCATGCGGCAGCTTTTAACGCCCTGATACTCAAGCTTTGTGACAGCGTTGATGTTATGACCCTGGCAGAGAACGACAGCCGCCATGGGCTTGACCTCTCCTGCCGCAAGACCCGTAACCTCGCCGATTGCCTTTGCCGTCTCATTACCGCCGGGGGCGCAGAGAGCCGTGTCCGTTGTGTCGCCCTTTGAAAGAGCGGCGGCGTAACCGTCACAGCCCGAGAAGCCGCATGCGCCGCAGTTTGCGCCGGGCAGACATTCTCTGATTTTCTCAGCCTTTTCATCAACGGGAACGGCAAAAAGCTTTGATGCAACCGTCAGACCGACTGCCGCAATGATTCCGATTACGGAAACGATGATGACCGCTATAATAATTGATTCCATTTTCGCCGCCTCCTTAACCGAATATTCCTTCAACAAGCCCCGTGAAGCCCATGAAAGAAACAGAAACGATGGAAGCCGAAATCAGAACGATCGGCAAGCCCTGAAGGAACTTCGGAATGTCGCAATTTTCAAGTCTTGAGCGAACGCCCGAGAAAATTACCATTGCAAGCATGAATCCGAGACCTGCTCCGACGCTGTTAACCATCGACTGAGCGAAGTTATATTCCTTGGTGATGTTAAGAATAACCACGCCGAGAACGGCACAGTTTGTTGTTATCAGCGGCAGATAGATGCCGAGCGCATTATAAAGCGGCGGCATGAATTTCTTGAGAATAATCTCAACGAGCTGAACGAGAGCCGCAATAACGAGGATAAAAACGATAGTCTGAAGATATTCAAGGTCGTTTGCGGCAAGCAGATATTTATTGATGGGATAAGTAACTGCCGTTGCAAGAGCCATAACGAAGATAACCGCCGCCGACATTCCGACCGTCGTGTTAAGCTTCTTTGAAACGCCGAGGAACGGGCAGATTCCGAGGAATTTGCAGAGAACAAAGTTCTCGGTCAGAATTGCCGTGAGAAGAATGGAAAGGAAAATTTTCATGCCTGTTCATCCTCCTTTTTTTCTCCGCACTCCTTGCCCTCGGCAAGAATAGCGCAGTTTTTAGCCATCGGGCAGGCTTTGCAGCCGCCCAGCTCCGCCTTGGGCTTGCCCTTTCTTTCGGCAATCCTGTTGGCGCACGCCATGAGA
Source organism: Acutalibacteraceae bacterium (assembly GCA_051881575.1). Taxonomy (GTDB): domain Bacteria; phylum Bacillota; class Clostridia; order Oscillospirales; family Acutalibacteraceae; genus CAG-177. Next base: position 17,915 of record JBJEQD010000018.1, read on the forward strand.
ATACCGAATGTGAAGAAGCCGCCGGGAGCAAGAATGAATATCATCATCGGGCTGATAACGCCGTCCTGCGGGATAAGCGTGAAGCCGTTGAAGCCGCCGAGCGTGTTTTCGCCGAAAAGAACGAGAAGATTCTGTGCGCCCGAAAGGAAAGTGCCTGCGCCGAGAATTTCTCTGACTGAAGCCATGCAGCAAAGAGCGATTGTGAAGCCAACTCCCATGCCGAGGCCGTCAACCGCAGAAGCGATAACGGAATTTTTGCCTGCAAACGCTTCGGCTCTGCCGAGGATAATGCAGTTAACAACGATAAGGGGCAGGAAAACGCCGAGCGCCGCATCAAGGGCGGGAACGAACGCTTTGACAAGCATCTGAACAATCGTAACAAACGAAGCGATGATGACGATATATGCAGGAATACGAACCTTTGAGGGAATAACCTTTCTGAGAAGCGAAATAACAACATTGGAGCAGACGAGAACAATCAGAGCCGAAATACCCATGCCGATTGCGTTGACAACGCTTGTTGAAACCGCAAGGGTCGGGCAGGTTCCGAGAACAAGCCTCAGAACGGGGTTTTCAGCCAAAAGACCTTTCGTAAACTCCTTGCCGAGTGATTTTTTCTTATCAGCCAATGTTCTCACCTCCCGCTGCTTCAATTGCGGCGTTAACCGCTCTGACAACCGCTCTTGATGTTATGGTTGCGCCCGTGAGTGCGTCAATCGAATTGTCGCCGGGCTTATCCTTTGAAACGGTAATGTCCTTAACCAAACCTATGAACTGATTGCGGAACTTCTCGCCCGTTGCGTTTGCTCCGAGACCCGCAGTTTCGCCGTGTGAAAGAATGTTGACTCCCGTGACCTTGCCCTCGGTGTCAACGCCCGTCATAACGGAAATCTCTCCGCCGTAGCCCTTTTCGGAATTGACTACGACATAGCCGATAACCTCACCTGCCGAATCGAGAGCGGGAACAATTGTCGTTCCCTCCTCGGGAGAGGTGACATCTCCGAAGCTTGCCGCATCGGGGAAAACCGTCTGCCTTGATTTCTGCTCGGTCTCCTGAGCGAGCTGTTCAATCTTCGGCTCGGTGACGGAATTGGTCACTCCGAGCAGGAGAGTTGCGGCAAAGCAGATGATGAAAAGAACAACGGTAGGCATTGCGTATTCTTTCAGCTTTTTCATTTTGCAGCAGCCTCCTTTGCCTTTTCTTCTTTAACCGTTCCGAACGGCTTCGGCTTTGTGAGAGCTTCAATAAACGGAACAATATGATTCATAATAAGGATTGCGAACGAAACGCCCTCGGGCATTGAAGCGAACAGCCTTATCAATGAGGCAAGAATGCCGCAGCCGATGCCGAAAACGATTTTGCCCGCAAATGAAATCGGGCTTGTGGAATAATCGGTTGCCATGAAAATTGCGCCGAGAAGCAGGCCGCCGCCCATGAGCTGATAAGCAACGAATTCAAGGTCGCCCTTGCCTGCGATAAGCATGATAACCGCAACCGTTCCGATAAACGAAAGCGGAATTGCGGGGGAAATAACCTTGCGGGCAACAAGATAAATTCCGCCGACGATGAGAGCAAGAGCGCAGGTTTCGCCGAGACTGCCTGCTCTGAGACCGAGGAACATATCAAGCATTGAGGGAAGCCCTTCGGTTTCGCCCGAAGCAAGTGACGCAAGCGGTGTTGCGGTTGAAACGGCGTCGGTTCTCCATGAAAGCGGAGCAGTCCAATCGCCCATTTTCTTCGCAAACGAAAGCAGAAGAATGATTCTTGCCGTGATGGCGGGGTTTGCGAAGTTCTGACCGATTCCGCCAAAGAACTGTTTAACAACGATTATTGCAATAATACTGCCGACGGCGGCAATCCAGAGCGGAATACTCACGGGCAGGTTGAACGCAAGCAAAAGTCCGGTAACAACTGCGCTCAGATCGCCGATGGTGTTATTTCTTTTCATAACCTTTCTTGCAAGGTATTCGGAAAGCACGGCGGTAATAACCGTCGTTGCCGTGACCGCAAGAACTCTCGGCCCGAAAATTACAATCGAAGCCGCCAGAGCGGGCATGAGAGCAATAATTACATCAAGCATTATTTTTGTTGTTGTCGTTGTTGAACGCAGGTGCGGCGAAGCGCTGACAACAAGCTTTTTTCCGTTAACCATTATTTATTGCCCTCCTCTCTGAGAATTGCCTTGGCAAGGCGCATATACTGAACGAGCGGTTTGCCCGCAGGGCAGGCAAACGCACAGCTTCCGCATTCCATGCAGACGGTAACGCCCGTCTTTTTGAGCGCTTCAACATTTCTTTTCTTTGCGGCGTTTGCAATGTTGGTCGGCACAAGGCTCATCGGGCAGTCCTGAGCGCATCTGCCGCAGCGGATGCAGTCGGTTTCTTTTTTAAGGATAGCGTCATCCTTTGCAAAGGCAAGAATGGCGTTGTTCTGCTTGAGAACGGGCAGATCCGTTCCGACAATTGCAAGACCCATCATCGGGCCGCCCGTCAGAATTTTGCAGGGTTCTGCGCTGAAGCCGCCGCAGAAATCAATGATTTCTCCGATATTCGTGCCGACGGGAACTCTGACATTCTTGGGCTGAGCAATCGCCGAGCCGTCAACGGTCAGCGAACGGCTGACAAGGGGCTTGCCCGTTTTGAGATAGCGGGCTATGAACGCAACCGAAGCGACATTCATAACAACACAGCCGACATCGGCAGGCAGCTTTCCGGGCGGAACCTTTCTGCCGGTTGCGGACTGAACCATCATCTTTTCAGCGCCCTGAGGATATTTCGATTCAAGAACCATGAGCTTAACCTCATCGTCCTTGTCAAGCTCGTGGTCTGCAATGTTTTTCAGAACCTTGAAAGCCTCGGGCTTGTTATCCTCGGCGGCAATAACAACTCTCTTGAAGCCGAGCATTTCCTTTATCGTATAAACACCCGAGAGAATATCCCATGAATTTTCAATACATTCACGGTAGTCAACCGTTATGTAAGGCTCGCACTCGGCGGCGTTGATAACGAGGGTGTCAATATTCTTTTCGGGCGGAAAATTCAGCTTGATATGGGTCGGGAAGCCTGCGCCGCCCAGACCGACAAGCCCCGAAGCCCTGACAGCCTTGATAAAGTCCTCTTTCGTTTTGACTTTCGGCGGCTCTATGCCCTCCCAAAGTCTCATTTCGCCGTCTGATTCAATGGTAACGGCAGTTGACATAACTCCGTTGGGTAGCTTTACATTTCCGACAGCGGTGACCTTGCCCGAAACGGAAGCATGAATCGGTGCGCTGACGAACTTGTCGGTGTCGCCGATAAGCTGACCGACTCCGACCTCGTCGCCGACCTTAACAAGCGGCTCGCAGGGTGCGCCGATATGCTGCTGCATGGGAATGGTAACCTGTGACGGAACGGGGATTCTTACAACTTCTTTTTCAGCGGTATTTTTGTGGTGATCAACCTTAACACCGCCTCTGACCTTTTTGACAGCTTTCAGAACGCCGTCAAATCCGGCCTTAGCCATAATTAATCATCCTCCTCTTTTCTTGATTTTGGATTCAGAATATGCTTTTTTATTTTCTCAAGAGCAGGCATAACCGCCCTGAGAATAACGCCCGTTACGGCTCCGGTTATTACGCCGAAAACCGCAAGCGCAGGCGCATAATAAACTATTTCAGCCGTGCCGGTAATAAAAATTGCGGCAACGAGCTGGCCGAGATTGTGGCACAGAGCGGAAATAACGGAAATTCCGACCGTGCCGAGGATTTTTTTCGCATAACGCATGAGCAGATACATTGCGGTAGCCGAAAGCAGACCGCCCGAAAGGCTCATTATGCCCGCCGTGAACCCCCTTGTCACAAAAGCGAAACAGCCCTTGACAAGAGCTACCGTTCCCGCAGCCGAAAAACCGAGACTGCCTGCGGCGAACATCGTTATTATATTTGAAAAACCCGGTTTCGCTCCGGGCGGCAGCAGAGGAATCGGCGGCAACAAGCTTTCAAGAAAGCCGAGCGCCAAAGCCAATGCGCAAAGAATCGCCATGAGCGAGGTTTTATATGCAATATTATTCTTCATAATCAATAAACAACTGCGTCAACCTCCGAGCCTTCAACGGTTATAACCGTTTTGGCAGGCAGGCAGACGGCGGTGTCTCCGCTTTTGCTGAGTTTGCCGGCGGCAACGCAGAGCCTGTCCTCACAGCCGGCATTTTCAAACCAGATTTCCCCGTTTTCGGCGACAATAACCACCTCGGGGTCGGTGTCGGGATTGATCGTTATTCTGTCGGTGACGGACGAAAGCTCAACGGTTTCAAACACCTCTCCGCCGACGGTGATAACCGCAACGGGGTTCCCTCTTTCACGGTGACTCCAGAGCGAAAAAATCAGAGCCGCCGCAAGAGCAACGGCGATAACCGCCGCATCCCATTTTTTGAAAAGTTTAATATTCATGTCCGCTCCGTCAAATTATATGCTCCGTCGGTTATTTCAATAATTTCCGAATCGCCCTCAACATAAATACTTTTATCTTCATCAATAAAAATCGCCGTGCAGCCGTATTCCCTTGCAAGAGCCGAGCCCTTTTCGATTCCGAGAACGAAGCAGGCGGTTGAAAGAGCGTCGCTCAGAAGTCCGCTTTTTGAAATAACAGTCACGCTGAGCAGACCGTTATCAACGGGATATCCCGTTTCGGGGTCAAGAATATGATGATATTTTTTGCCGCCCTGTTCAAACTGCTGTTCATAACAGCCCGAGGTTGAAACACAGCAATCGGAAACGCCGAGCTTTGCAACATAGCTTCCCGAATTGCCGAACGGGTCTCTTATGCCGACGGTGAATTCTTTTTTGCCGAACAGCAGAACACTTCCGCCGACGCTGACAACGGCATTTTTGACCCTGCGGCTTTCAAGGCAGGTTTTTATTTCATCAAGTGCAATTCCCTTGCCCGCCGCTCCGAAATCAAGCGTCGCTTCTTTGTCGCTTTTTTCAATTCTGCCGCCTGACAAGGTTAATTTTTCATATCCGCTGTGAGAAAGAGCCTGCGAAAGCTTTTCGGAATCGGGAACGGCAGGCGACGAGCCGAAGCTCCAAAGGTCGCTGACCGAGCCGAGGGTGAAATCGAATGCTCCGCCGCTTTTTTCGCATACTTCGATAAGCTTTGAAACATAGCCTGCGGTTTTTTCGTCAAGCTCCCCTGCGCCGTTTCGGTTAATCCGTGAAACAACGGAATTTTGAGCCGTTCTTGACAGCACGGCGGTATCGAGGCTTTCAACGATTTTTTGAGTCTCGTCGGCGCATTCCGCAGAATCTCTGCCCGTGATTTCAGCGGTAACATAGGTGTTCATGGCGAAAAATTCAGCCGAAGCGGTTTTGTTCAAAACGCCGTCATAAATCAAAAAGCCCGCCAGAGCAACCGCCGCAATCAAGGCGGCAAAAACAGCGTTTTTTTTCATCGGCTCACTCCCGTCAAAACAGATAATCCCTTTGTTCTCTCATTATCCATTTTATCATACACCTTTTACGGAGGTTTTTCAACATATTTTATTTTTATTGTTACGATTTTGTACTTTTTATATTTATTTTTATGTTAATGTATGGTAAAATTGCCATATAAAGGATTAAGGATGTGATTATTAATGTCCGAACAGGTTTATATGCCCGTGAAATGCGTTTGGGGAGATAATGCCGTTGCGAAAAATTCCGCTTTGCTTGCCGAATTGGGCAAAAAATGTCTTATTGTGACAGGCAAAACCGGCGCAAAGCTGAGCGGCGCTCTCGGTGACGCCGTTTCGGCTTTGGATTCTCAAGGAATTTCATATGCGGTTTTTGACGGAATCAGCGAAAATCCGCTTGTTTCCTCCTGCTTTTCGGCAGGCTGTGCCGCAAGGAAATGCGGGGCAGAGTTTATACTCGGAATCGGCGGAGGTTCGGTTCTTGACGCATGCAAGGCAATTGCAATTTATGCTTCAAACCCCGAGCTTGCGCCCATGGATATTTATTTGAGAAAATATTCTTCAAAGCCCCTGCCCGCTGCGCTCATCGGCACAACCGCAGGCACGGGCAGCGAGGTTACCTCCGTTGCCGTTCTGACAAACGATGAAACAGGCAGAAAAAAGAGCATTTCGGGGGCTGACTGCTATGCGGCAATTTCGTTCTGCGACCCGAAATACACCTGTTCCCTGCCCCGAAAATCAACCGTATCAACCGCTCTTGACGCTTTCGCCCATGCGGTTGAGGGCTTTTTCACGCCCAAATGCAACGGGGTTGTCCGCCTTTTTGCGGAAAAATGTATTCCCGAGCTTTACCGCTGTCTGAAAGCGCTCTCGGAATCCGATTCCGTTGACCCTGTGCTTAGAAAACCGCTCTATTATTCATCAATTTATGCAGGGCTTGTCATCAACACCTGCGGAACTGCGTTTCCTCACCCGCTCGGATATGTTCTGACCGAGAATTACGGCGTTACTCACGGCGAAGCCTGCGCCGCATTCTTTGCGCCGTTCATTGACCGCTGTGCCGCATTTGCGCCCGAAAAGTTTGCCGATTTCGTCAAGATGACGGACGATGCCGATGCTGTCAAAGCCGTTGTTGCCTCTCTGACCGACCTTTCGGGAATTTCAATAAGCAACGAGGATGCAGAAAAATACGCCCTGCGCTGGCAGAGCGTAATCCCCAAAAATTTTACCGCCTCCCCCGGCGGTTTGACGCAGAGGGAGGCGGCGGATATCCTTGCTGAGATTTAACGGGTTTTAGCAGCCGCACCCACAGCCGCAGTCTCCGCCTCTTGCGCCGCCGCAAGACATACCGCAGTCGCCGTTACAGAAGAGAAGAATAAGGATGATGAAAAGGCACCAATTGTTATTGCATCCGCAACCCATAATCTGACCTCCTTTTGAAGGATTGAAGCGTTGATTTTCAGCCGCTTTCATTGCCATATTATGTAGCCAACGCAAAATGTGTTACGGAAATGTCTGTCGCACTAAGCGAAGATCAAAAGAAACATTTTAAAATGATAAAAAAGCAACCTTGTATTTTCGATTTCATCATCGTTAAATACAGGTTGCTTTTCCTTTTGATTTATGAATTTTTATTTGTATTGTTTCTTTTTAGCCGTTTTTTCCGACTCGGAGTATCTTGATACGCCTTCGTCGGAAGAAAACGGCTTCTTCATCTTATTGCGACAGCCCTTTTATTGTTTCTTATCTTTTTCTATTGTCTGCAAGAACTGATTAGCCAATGAGATAACCTCTCCTGCGCCGAGCTTTGAAGCAAGCTTGCTGATGGGCTTCAGAGGGATTTTGCCCAGCGGCTTTAATGCGGGCGAATCAAGCGTTATGTGAGCATGATTCTTGATAAGCTTCTGAACCTCGTCATTGAACAGAATATCTCCGAGGCTGTCGTTGAGCGAAAGATTTTCGGGATTGATTTCGTCATCCGATGAGAACCAGTTTCTGACGAAGGTTTCGCCGCCCTCGGGCAGAACATAGTCGGGGTTCGGAATGTCGGTTCCGTTGACGGTGATTTTATGAGAGCATCTGCCCGATTTTGCGGTTATGACATTTTCGCCCTCTTTGATAACGGCGTTAAATTCAAAAATCTTGTCGCCCTCAAGCTCGGTGCTCTCGCCGTTGACGGTCAGAGTGACCTTGGGGCAGTTTGAATAAACCTTGATTTTCTGCTCGCCCGTCGGTCTGTCAACGAATCTTTCGCCTGCAATATGAACGAATTTTTTATCTGACCAATATGCTTTATATACAAAATAAGCGTCTTTTTTGATTTTTCTGTCAATCGTCACAAGACCCTTGTTATTTCTGCCACGGACTCCGCCCTCGTTGCGGATTGCCGAACCGAAGTCAAACATATTCCAAACATAAGAGCCCCAGAGCCAGTCTCTCTCCGAAAGAGCCTTGACATAATGCTCGTGATAGAGAGCCTGATATTCCTCTGAATAATCGCCCTGAACGGGTTCTGCGGAGTGCAGGGTCGTTACGCCCTCTGCACCGTATTCGGAAATGCAAAGCTTGATTTCGGGTCTTTTCTCGTGGAATTTATCAAGCCATTCGTCAATGCCGTCAACGGTCTTGACATACCAGCCGAAATACTGATTGTAGCCGAGAATATCGGGAATATCGTTGAGCTTTGAATTCATCGAGCTGAATGTTACCTGAGCCGATGCGGTAGGTCTTGTTGAGTCAAGGCAATGAGCAATATCGTTAAGCTCCCTGATACCCGCCGCAACTCCGGCAGTTGCGCCGCCGATTGAAATTTCGTTGGCGATGCTCCAGCAGAAAATCGAGGGGTGATTGTAATTCTGCCTGATAAGCTCCTCAAGCATGAACTTCGCCTGCTCCTGCTTTTTCTTGCTGAATCTCGAAATAACGGGAATTTCCGCCCAGACAAGGAAGCCTTCTTTGTCGCAAAGGTCATAGAACTTGCTGTCATGCTGATAATGGGCAAGTCTGATTGAGTTTGCGCCGATATCCTTGATAAGCTCAATATCTTTCTTATGTTCTTTTATTGTCAGAGCGTTGCCGATATTTTCCCAATCCTGATGCCTTGAAACGCCCTTTAATTTAAGGTGGTTTCCGTTGAGGAAAAAGCCTTTTTCGCTGTCAAAATAAAACTCTCGGAATCCGAAATTGTCGCTGACCTCGTCAATGACCTTGCCGTTCTCAATGAGCCTTGCGGTCATGGTGTAAAGATAAGGATTCTCCATTCCGTTCCAGAGAATCGGCCCGTCAACAAAAAGCTTTACCGCCTCGGTGTCGGCGTCGCACTCGGCTTTTGCCGCCTGATTGCCCTCGGCGTCGGTGATGATAAACTCTTTTTTCAAGTCCTTCCGGCTGCCCTCGACATAGCTTTTGACAAATACTCTGCCGTCAACCTTGGGGGTTATGTACATTCCGCAGCGGCTCATATCGAGCAGACCGAAATGCGACTTTGAAACGCCGCTGATGATGTTGACATCACGGTAAATTCCGCCGTAGAAAGTAAAATCCGCCATCTGAGGATAAAGAAATTCGTTTTCAGAATTATCAACAATTATTCTGATGTCGTTTTCATCGGGCTTGAGAAAATCCGTTAGCTCAAAACGGAACATGGAATAGCCGTTCTCATGGCTGCCGATATAAACGCCGTTAACAAAAACCTCGCAGACGGTGTTTGCGCCGTTGATTTCAAGAAAAGTTTTGCCCTCAAACCCGCCGAGAGTTTTTTCGTAGACACAGCGGCCTCTGTAATAATTCTCAGCGCCGCCCTGACCGTCAATACCGTTCCAGGTATGCGGCAGAGAAATCTGCTCGGCAACTCCGTCTTTCGTGAAGCTCCAATCGGAGTTGATGTTGGTAATTTTCCTCATTTTCCGTCACCTTTGCTTTCTGTTTTGACTTTAACGGGTTAATTATACCATTTTCGGTTTTAAAAAGCAAGCGAAACGGGGCTGTATTGTTCGGTCAAAAAGTATTCAATGTTACAGCAGTACATGATTATCCGGTATTATGCAGTTGTGAAACGGTAATTATTGTAGGGAACGCCGTCCTCAGCGTTCCCTACGAGGAAATTGCGTTGATATCGGGCGTTTTCATGCGGGAGAACGCAGTGTATCGTCCTACTGCTGCATATCAATCTGCTTAACCCTTTCCTCCCCGATATTTTCAAGGCATACAAAACTGCCGCTGACCGTGAAGCTGTCGGCGGCTTTTTCCGTCTTTATGCTTTCGCTTTCAACCTTCATATATCTGAAATCCACGGTGCATTTATCGAAAAATCTCGTCACGGCAAGAAGCTGTGCTTTTTCCTCGCTCAATGTTATTTTGCAGGGTTCAAGAACCTTTTCGGTGCGCTTGATTATCCCCATCGGCAGGGTCACGCCGTTAATAAAAAGGTCGCTTTTTTCGCTGTAAGCGGCTTCTCCCGCCCTGCCGAGCGGAATTGAAAAGAAAAGAAAATTTATAACATAGGTCGTTCTGCTTTTTATTTCTCTTTGAGCGGAAAGCTTCGTGCTCTGCGCCGCAGCAGCGCTTCGGCTCGTTCTTGCAACAACATAGCCGCTCGCCCTGCAAAAGCTGACGGTTAAATCCTTGTTTTCCTCAATGCCGCTTATCAGCAAATCGCCTTTCAGCACGGGATTGCCGACCTTTTGCTCCTGCGTTCCGTTGAACGGTCTGAGCAGAACGATTTGTCCGTCTCTTGCGGCAACGATATCTGCGGGTGTGCTGTCGGCGTCAATATCGGGAGAAATTATTCTCTCTCTGACCTCGATTCTCGCCGCACTGCCATCAATATTGATATTCAGCCAAGAAAGCTCGGGCAGCTCCCTCAAAGCGGCAATTTCAACCGAACCTATATCGATTCTGCCCCCCGCCGCACCTTTTCTGACTCCGAGCTTTTCAAAAACCGCCGTTATTTCTTCCGACGGAACTCTAACATTGCCCGTCACATCGATGCTCCATATTCGGGTTGACAAAACCGAAATCAACGCAACGCAAACAAATGCGCCGATGAGCACGCCCACCCTCCTGCTGTGGCGAGCCAAAAAGAACGGCAGACCGCATTTTTTCTTGATTCTGACCCTCATGCCCGATTTCTGTGCGGCGGAACGGATTCTGCGGTAAGCTCCGCAATCCGTGCAGGCGGTAATAACCGAATTTTCGCATTTCAGATCCCAAAGCGTTATTTTATTCCGTCGGCAAAGATTGAGGAATCTCTCGGGGAATCCGCCGCTTGCCGTAAACATAACATATCCGAAAAATAATCTCAGAAATTTCAGAATGAGCATAATGCGCCTCCTAATTGCTGAAATCAACGCAGGTGATAACGCCTTTTATAATTGCCTGACCGTTCTGCATTGAAACCACCGTCAGCTCACAGCCGCAGATTCTGACCGTCAGCCTGCCCGTGTTCAGGGCAATGGCTCTGTCGCCGTATTCCAGAACACCCTGACAGCCCTCAATTATGGCTTCCCGATTGCCGTTAAGCTCGATATGCGCATAGCCCGAAACGGCGTCCTGAGGCAAATCAAGGCTTCGGCTGATTGAATCCATGATTTTTTCTCCCCTGCCGCCTGCGCTTCGGCTTCTCTTTCTCATCTTGTTTTCCCTCTCTTTTTCTTGCCGTATTTATATATATTTATGGTTTAAAAGCAATAAAAAGAACCGAGGCAACATAGAATGAAACCGAAACGGAGGTTGCTTGATTTGAAAAAGAACGGTTATGCCGCCGCAATTTCGGGGGTTTTGCTTTTTGTGATGTTTTATTTGTTTTCGGAGGAATTTTTGCAGGGCTTCAGAGCGGGTCTGCTCAACTGCGCCGAAATCGTCATTCCGTCGCTGTTTCCTTTTCTTGCCGCCGCTTCGCTTTCGGGAGCGGGAGAGTTGCCGAAATGCCTGAAAAAAATAATAAGTCCCGTTACCGAGCTTGTTTTTCGCTTGCCTGCCGACAGCCTTGCGGCAATCGTTCTCGGTCAGCTCGGCGGCTATCTTTCGGGCGCAAAGGCGGCGGATTCGCTTCTTCGCAGTGGGGCTTTGACCGAAGCGCAGGCTGAAAGAATGCTGCTTTTTTGCATAAATCCCGGATTGGGATTCACGGTCAACGCCGTCGGCTTCGGTCTGCTCGGCTCCCGTGAGGCAGGCAAAATTCTGCTTCTCTCCGTGTGCATTTCATCGCTTATTCTCGGAGCAGTTGCGGGAATTTTTTCCGAATCGGAACAGGTGAAGCGAAATATTGAGCCGAAACCCGAGCCTTTTTCCTCCGCCGTTGTCAACAGCGTTGCTTCAAGCGCCGCCGCAATGCTCTCGGTCTGCGCTTTCGTTGCCATGTTTTCGGGGATTAATGCGATTTTCGCAAAAGTAATCAAAAATCAGACGGTTTTGCTCGCCGTCTCCTGCCTTTCCGAGGTCACAAGCGGATGTGCGGGAGCCGCAAGGCTGGTTCCTCTGCCCGTCACGGCGGCTGTCTGCGCTTTCGGGGGAATCTGCGTTCATCTTCAGATTTTTTCGCTCTCGGGCAAATTGAAAATACATTACGCAAAATTTTATCTGTTCCGAATTCTTCATGCGGCGCTCGCCTTTCTCATCTGCTCTGCGGCTCTGCATATTCATCCGCTGAGCGAACAAACCGCTCTTTCGGTTGCCGAAAACGCCGCTCCGTTGTCATTTTCCGCCCCTGCGGCAGTTTCTTTGCTTTTCCTCTGTGCTTTGCTGATATTAGACCTTGATAACGCCCGAAAAATATGTTAATATTTCATGGAAAGGGTGTTGAAAGCATGAAAAGCAAGCTTCTTGAAAAGAAAAAATATCCGCCCGTTTGCGAATACTGCAAAAACGGCCGTCTTTCGCCCGATGAAAAAAGCGTTCTCTGCGTAAAAAAAGGGCTTGTGCCGACCGACGGAAAATGCAGAAAATATTCCTATGACCCTCTTAAACGCAGACCGAAAAAGCCTCTTATCATCGAGCAGGCGGATCCCTCGGAATTTGAACTTTAAGGATGATTAAAATGAAAACAATAAAAGAAATGATATGCAGTCCGCTGCCGACTGAAAACTGCCACGCTTCAACCGTTCTGCCCCTGCCTGACGGCAGCGTCGTTTCGGCATGGTTCGGCGGAACAAAAGAGAGCGCAGACGATGTTGATATCTGGTTCTCACGCCGTGATTCAAGCGGCTGGAGCATTCCATCAAAAATCAGCCGCAGCGGCAGAATGCCCCATTGGAATCCCGTTTTGTTCCTGCGCAAAAGCGGCGAAATCCTGCTCTTTTTCAAGGTCGGCAAGCACATTCCGTCATGGCGCACCTTCGTGAGCGTTTCAACCGACGGCGGCAGAAGCTTCGGCGAACCCCGTGAGCTTGTTGAGCATGACAGAAGCGGCGGCAGAGGCCCCGTTAAAAATAAGTGCATCCGCCTTTCTGACGGGCGTATTCTTGCTCCCGCATCCCGTGAAGCGGGCAATTGGAGATGCTTCGTTGACGCTTCGTTCGACGAGGGCGAAACATGGAGCAAATGTCCCGTAATCAAAACGGAGCGTTCGCCCGTTAAAAATGAAAACGGCTCTTACAAAGTACCGATGATTCAGCCGACTCTTTGGGAGTCCGAAGCGGGAAAGGTTCATATGCTCACGAGAACCTCCGTCGGCAGGATTTACAGAAGCGATTCCGAGGACTATGGCGAGAGCTGGTGCAGAGCCTACCCCACAGACCTGCCGAATAACAACAGCGGAATCGACCTTGTTAAAACTCCGAACGGCGAAATCTATCTTGTTTCAAACCCCGTTTCCGAGAATTGGGGCGAGCGTTCTCCGCTGACCCTCAGCAAATCCTCGGATAACGGCAAAAGCTGGCAGACCGTTTTGACCCTTGAAGAAGAAAAGCTTGACAGCGAATTTTCCTACCCCGCAATTGAATATTTGGGCGGTTCGCTTTTCATCACCTACACCTACGAACGAATTAATGTTGCATTTTGGAAAATTGACTTGGATTAGTTTATAGTTAGTTTACAAATTAAACACTTGGATTTCAGAATTGTAAGGTATACTGAAATAGTTGTGTGTAAACAATAAATTAAGAAGTATAAGGAGCTATGAAAATGAAAAAGACTCTCTCAATCCTGCTTGCGGCGATTATGCTGTTTTCCTTTGCCGCATGTTCGGGCAACGGCACAGGCAACGACACCACCACCGCAGGCACAACTGCCGCCCCTGCTCCCGCTCTGAGCGGAACGCTTGAAGAAATTGCAGACAAGATTTATGAGAACGCATCCGATTTTCAAATGTCTATGGGTCCTGCAACCGAAATTGACCTTACCGACGCTGACACCGTTAACTATTACCTCGGCGTTGCTTCGGCTGATTCAATCGAGCGTGCAGTATTCTCCGAGCCTATGATCGGTTCAATTCCGTATTCAATGTGCCTTGTTAAGGTAAAGGACGGCGCAGACAAGGAAGCCCTCAAGCAGGAAATCCTTGACGGCGTTAACTACAGAAAATGGATCTGCGTTGCGGCTGAAAAAATTCTTGTTGCCGACTGCGGCGATGTTATTATGATGGTTATGTCAAGCGAAGATAATGTTGAAACCATTTATAACGCATTCTCTGCTGTTTGTGCAGGCTCTGCAAGCGAGCCCATGACCAAGGCAGGAGAAACCGAGGAAGATATTGAACTTCCCGAGGAGATTCTCGGCTGATAAACAACAATATTACCGTTAAAATCAAACGGGTCTGTCCATTGGCGCAGACCCGTTTTTTGGTGAGAGGAGAACGGACAATTGCTCTTTTCAAGCATAACTTTTCTTTTTGTATTTCTGCCTGTCGTTCTGACGGGCTATTACCTGCTGCCCATGAGGGCAAAAAACATCTGGCTTCTTCTCTCGAGCCTTTTCTTTTATTTTTACGGTGAACCTAAATATCTCTTTCTGATGCTCGGCGTTATCGCTTCAAGCTATATCACGGGTCTGCTGACCGAAAAGGCAAGCGGAAAAATGAGGAAGCTTGCCCTTGCAGTTTCGGTTATGCTCAGTCTTTCCGCTCTGCTGTTTTTCAAATACACCGACTTCTTCATCTCGGCAGTTAATTCGGCTTTCTCAACGGATTTTGACCTTCTGAAGCTTGCGCTTCCGATCGGCATCAGCTTTTATACCTTTCAGGCTATCAGCTACAATATTGATGTTTACCGCAGAGATGTTCCCGCTCAGAAAAATATTCTGAGCCTTGCGCTCTATATTTCGCTTTTCCCTCAGCTTGTTGCAGGCCCGATAGTCCGATATTCCGATATTGAAAAAAGCCTGAAGGTCAGAACTCACAGCGTTTCGGATTTTTCGGACGGTATAATGCGCTTCACGGTCGGTCTTTCAAAAAAGGTTCTGATTGCAAATTCTCTCGGCTCTCTCTGCGAGATTTTCAGAGCCGAGGGCGATAAAACAACGCTGTTTTTCTGGATGAACGCAGTTGCATTCGCCTTGCAGATTTATTACGATTTTTCGGGCTACAGCGATATGGCAATCGGCCTCGGGCGCATGTTCGGCTTCGGCTTCCCCGAAAATTTCCGCTATCCCTACATTTCAAAATCCGTCACGGAATTTTGGAGACGCTGGCATATTTCGCTCGGCAGCTGGTTCAGAGATTATGTCTATATCCCGATGGGCGGCAACCGAGTCAGCAAGCCCCGCTTCTTTTTGAATATCCTCACCGTTTGGTTTTTGACGGGCTTCTGGCACGGCGCAGATTGGAATTTCATCATTTGGGGGCTTTATTTTGCGGCTCTGCTGCTGATTGAAAAAAGCGTTCCTCAGCGAATCAAGGACAAGACCCCGGCGTTTATCAGCCATGCTTATCTGATTTTTGCCGTTATAATCGGCTTCGTTATCTTCAACGGCAGCGGAATTTCGGGAGCAATCGCCGATCTTCGGGGAATGTTCCTGCCCGTCGGCGCATTTTCAAGCGTTCAGACGGTTTATTATCTTCGCAGTTATTCGGTGCTGTTCGCTGTCGGAATTTTCGGCTCGACACCTGCGCTTAAAATCGCCGCAGAGCGTCTCAGCCAAAGCAAAAAGGGCGCAGTAATTGCCGACATTGCAAAGCCGATTCTGATTTTGCTTCTTCTGACGGTTTGCGCCGCTTATCTTGTTGACAGCTCATATAATCCGTTCCTGTATTTCCGATTCTGAGGTTAATAGAATGAAGAAAAAAACCATAAATATAATATGCATTATCTGCTTTTCGGCGTTTCTTATCGGCATCGGTCTTTCTTTCTGCTTCAGAGAACCCGTTAAAATTCTTATTTCGGAGCGAAGAAAAGCCGCTCAATTCCCCGAATTAACCGCCGAATCGGTTATTGACAAAAGCTTTTTTGACGGTCTGGAAGAATATTTCATGGATCAGTTTCCGCTCCGTGACGGCTTTCGCTCCGTCAAAGCGGCGGTTCAGCTCAAACTGCTTGGTCAGAAAGATGTCAACGGCATATATTATGCCGACGGTCATATCTGCGAGCTGATGCCCGAACTCAGCGAAAACTCCGTAAGAAGCATTGCGGAAAAGATTAATTCGATAACCGATAAATATGTCATTCCCTCGGGCGGGAAGGCCTATTATTCCGTTATTCCCGACAAAAACTATTTTCTTGCCGAAAAAAACGGCTACCCTGCGATTGACTATAATAAAATGATCGGCATTCTGAACTCAGAGGTTCAAAATGCCGAATACATTGATATTATTGACACTCTCGGTATTGATAATTATTACAAAACCGATTCCCATTGGAAGCAGGAAACGATTGCGCCCGTTGCAGAGCGCCTCGGCTCAAAAATGGGCTTTAATGTTTCACTCGGCGGGGCAAAAGCCGAAACTCTTGCCGATTTCAGGGGCGTTTACGCTTCAAGGCTTCCGATAGCAAAGGGCGAGGATAAAATAGTCTGCATGACTTCGCCCGTGAGCGAATCCGCCTTGGTTTATAACCTTGAAACCGACAAAACGACCGTTGGGGTATATGACAGGGCAAAGCTTAAAGGGAACGATAAATATGATGTTTTCCTTTCGGGAGCGGCAGCTCTGCTGACGGTTGAAAATACGCTCGCTTCAAGCAAAAAAGAGCTTGTCATCTTCCGTGACTCTTTCGGCTCATCGCTTGCGCCCCTGCTCCTTGAGGGCTACAGCAAAATCACGCTTGTTGATTTAAGATATTTTTCTTCTCAGCTTCTCGGAGAGTATGTCGATTTCACTAACGCCGATGTTCTGTTTATCTATAACACTCAGATCATCAACCAAAGCTCTCTGCTGAAATAATCGCTCATTCCGTTATAAAACGCCATTCTATATAGCGTTTTTGCATCATATCATCGTCAAAGTTTCTGTCAATAAGCATTTCGATTTGGTTTGACGGTTCCTTGCCCTGATGCCTTTCCGACCAGCGAACAAGGCAAACTGCGGTTACGGCAATATCAACGGCTAGGAAAACGCTCATCACGGCGCAGGCTCCGTGCCAGAATCCGCTTTTCATTTTTGCAAAAGTCTTGTCAATGAGCGGAACGACACGGCTGAACCCAACGCCAAGTAATCCCCAAAGCAGGCTCATTGAAAGGCTGACATAACCCTTGAAATTAAGAAAACATCCGCTGTAATCCCAAGCTTTCATATGAAGGCCGTATTCCAGCATTGCACCGCAAATAATTTCAATTATCGACCCTGTCAGCACAAATGCAAGAAAGCGGTGCGGCAGTTTTTTATCCGAAAGAATGACCGCTCCTATGTAGCACCCGACCATGCCGAAGCCGTAAAGAACGCAAAGCGGCTCAAAAATCGTGACCACATGCGTTTCCCAATGGCCGTAAAATGCAAGGCACCAAAGCCCCTCGAGCAAAACTCCGAGAAGGCTTCCGAAAATAAAGAGCCAAAAAATTTTGAAATATGAAAACTTATTGTTGCTTTCCGCTGATGCCGCTTGATTGCAGGCGTTTTTCCTTTTCATGGTAAACCTCATTTGCTTTCGCTTCAATAATCCAACTGACAAGTTTGATTATAAAGCGACAAAATTCAAATAAAGTTTAAAAAATATTACAGTTTTATTAAACCGGAACTGTCGCACTGAGCGAAAATAAAAAGCCTACCATAACAGAAAGCGGTTTGTATCGGAAAATCAACCGGTACAAATCACTTAATTTTTTGCTTAGAATAAAAATTGAATGTTTTATGTTTCTTTTTAGCCGTTATTGCGTCAGCCACAAAAAGAAAAAGCTTGAATCATTTCATAAACTCAATAACTTTTTGAGCGTCGGTATAGCCTTTTTGATAAAGGCTGTCGAGACTTGTGCGGTTTCTCGTCAGAGTTCCGACTCCGCATCGGCTCTCGGGCGCAACAATCAGGGCTTTCCCCTGCTCGCTGAGCTTTTCAAGCTCTCTGACTCCTGCGTTATATCTTTCGTGCATCGTCAAAACCGCCTTTGCCGATTCCGGGTACTCTCTCATCAGTCTGTTTATTATCTCGGGCGGCCGTTTTTTGAGCTCATTTATCGGCTTTGTCAGGAACACGACAACCTTGTCGCACCCGTCGGCAAATGCCCTTTCAAACGGAATCGGGTCGGCAACTCCGCCGTCAAAATACTTTGCTCCGCCGATTTCAACCGGGCGGCAGACCATCGGAATGGCACAGCTCGCTTTGAGAACGGAATAATCGTCGTCTTTCATATCCTCTTTGTCAAAATAATGCGCCTTGCCTGTCAGAGCGTCGGTTGCAACCGCCTTGAAACGGCATGAATTTTCTGATGCTGCTTTAAAATCAAGCGGATTTTTGCCCGTGCTGTTTGAAATTCCTGAATAGATATAATTAAGGTCGATATATGACCCCGTTTTTCGTAAATTATATAAGCTCATGTAGCTCCGCTCAGAAGCGTATTCGGCATAGAATTTATAGGTTCTCCCCCTCTGACCCGCAACATAGGTTATCAGATTTGCGCTTCCCGCCGAGACGCCTATGCAGTATTCTGCCATTATTCCGCTGTCGAGCAAGCTGTCATATATTCCGCTTGTATAAATACCCCTCATTCCGCCGCCGACATCAACAAATCCCGTCATTTTTATCTCCTGTTTTATAAAACCGTTTTTTAATAATTATACATTTCCGTTTCTTTTCTGTCAACGGCAAAAAGTCGGTATTCAGCCGAAAAACATGCCCGCCGCCAAAGCTGAAACAATAAAGCTTGTGAAATCCGCAAGCATCGCCGCAGGAACCGTGCATCCGCTTTTTTTGATGCCGACCGACCCGTAGTAAACCGTTACCGCATAAAAGGTGGTTTCCGTTGAGCCCATTATTATCGAAGCGATTCTGCCCTCGGGCGAATCGGGGCCGAAGGTTTTCAGAATCTGCTCAAACATCGTCAGCGAACCGCTGCCCGATATCGGGCTGAGAACCGTCAGCGGCAAAACATCGGCGGGAATCCCCGTCAGCCTTGCAATCGGCTCAAGCGCTTTTGTCACAACCTCCAGCGCACCCGACTGACGAAGCATTGTAACTCCCAAAACAAGCGCCATGAGCGGCGGCAGAAGCTTCACCGCCGATTTCAGCCCCTTGGCGGCTCCAGATATAAAACAGTCAAAAACTTTGATTCCTTTCGCCGCTCCGAAAATGACTATCGCCGCAGTTATGAGTGGCAAGGTCAGAGAGGTTATTTTTTCCATGGTCTGCCCTCCGTCAGCTTTATCATTATTATTGCGGCTGTCAACCCAACTGCAAGCGCCGCCGCCGAGGATATCCACGAGGCAGGCATGATATCAAACGGATTTTTGCAGCCGTAATCCTGCCGCATTGCGGCAACCGTCGTCGGAATAAGATGAAAAGCGGCAGAGTTCATAACGACAAATTTAATCATATCCTTGCTCGCCCTGTCCTTTGTCGGATTTTCCTCTTGCAGGCATCTCATGGCTTCAAGGCCGAGCGGCGTTGCGGCATTCCCGAGACCGAGAAGATTTGCCGTTATGTTCATCGAAATCGCTCTTGATGTTTTCCCTCTCATATCCATTTTCGGAAAAATAATTTTCAGAAAAGGCGAAAGAATTTTGCAGACCGCTCCCGTCAAGCCCGAGCTTTCGGCAATCTCCATCATTCCGCCCCAAAAGCAGAGCGTTCCCGTGAGCCTTATGCAAAGCGAAACGGCGTCGGAAGCGCTCGAAATTATTCCTGCGGTCAGTTCTGACGCCGTGCCCGCAAACAAAGCCGCAATAACCGAAAAAATTATCATTGCCGTCCAGATATAGTTCAGCATTTATTTCCCTCCGAGCTTTCAGGCAACGGCGCACAGCCGAATAATAAACTTGCCGCCTTGATTCTGCGCTTTTCGACAGCTTTCTTGCGCCAAATTAATAATTAAACAGCTACGGTTGTGCATTATCACCTAAAATATTTATTTTTATTCACAATTATGAATAATTCCTCTGAAATCCTCTTTATTTATCAAAATAACGCTAATCTCTCTTGACTTTCATGGAAAAAAGTGGTATAAATATAATTAATCCATACAAAAACTCGGAGGTGTGTGTTTTATGTTTACAGGATTCATTCGTGAAATCGACAGTGTTGGCAGAATCGTTATCCCCATGCAGTTGAGGAAAGAGCTCGGACTTCTTGAGCCCGGCAGCAAGCTTGAAATGTTTTCAGACGGTAAGCAGATTATTGCAAAGAAAGCGGTTGATAATTGCATTTTCTGCAAATCGGAAAGTGACCTTATTGAGTTTGAAGGCAAATCAATTTGCAAAACCTGCCTTGAAAAAATAAAAGCTGAATAATAAGCAGTTTTCTCCCCTCATTCGGTGTTGATGCCGTTTGAGGGGATTTTTTTCTTTCCGTTTGAATATATATGAATATCCGCCTGCTTTATTGCAAAAAAACGACAAAACGGAGCAGTTGCTCGGAAATTTCAGGGTTTCGGGAAGGGATAAACCGATGGATTGGCACAGTTTAGCGGCGCAGGATGCCGCAAAAATGCTGAAAAGCAATATTAACAACGGGTTGGATGAGCAAGCCGCAAAAATACTGCTTAAAAGTCACGGTGAAAACAAGCTTCAAGACAAGAAAAAGACCTCGATTGTTAAGCAGTTTTTCGGGCAGTTTTCCGATTTCTGCGTTATTATTCTTTTCATAGCCTGCATTATTTCTTTTGTTACAAGCATTCTTGACGGCAGTCGGGATTTTATTGAGCCTGCCGTAATTCTTCTGATTGTCATTCTCAACGCCGTCATCGGCGTTTTTCAGGAGCGGCGTGCAGAGCGTGCGCTTGAAGCTCTGAAAAAGCTTTCCGCTCCGTCGGCGAATGTTAAACGAAACGGAAAAATGAAGAAAATCCCCGCTTCCGAGCTTGTGCCGGGCGATGTGATTTTTCTTGAAAGCGGAGACATGGTTCCCGCAGACGCCCGCCTTATTTCTTCAAACGGACTAAAGGTCAGCGAAAGCGCTCTGACGGGCGAATCCGAAGCTTGCGAAAAAGACGCAAACTCAATCTTTGCCGCCGACTGCCCGCCCGCAGACAGAAAAAATATGATTTTTTCTTCAACAAATGTTCTTGCAGGCAACTGCACGGCAATCGTTACGCAAACGGGTATGGAAACTCAGGTCGGCAAAATAGCTCACCTGCTTGCAAGCGAAAAATCGCCTCAGACCCCCTTACAGCTTCGGCTTGAAAAAATCGGCAAGGCTCTCGCCGTCGGCGCTCTGATTATCTGCGCCGCCGTTTTCCTGCTCGGAGTTGTCAGAAAGAGCGGTATTCTTTCATCATTCATGCTTTCGGTCAGCCTTGCGGTTGCCGCAATCCCCGAGGGTCTGCCTGCCATTGTGACGATTGTATTATCCATGGGCGTTCAGATTATGGCGAAAAATAATGCGATTATACGCCATCTTCCCGCTGTTGAAACTCTCGGGGCGGCAACCGTCATCTGCTCAGACAAAACGGGAACTCTGACCCAAAACAAAATGACCGTAACAAAAGTTTGCTCCGCTTCGGGAGAGCTTTCTATGAACAGCTCCGAAGCCTGCAAAATTCTTTTGTACGGTTCAATATGCAACAATTCTCATGTTATCAAACGGGGCAAAAAACCGATTTTCGGCGGCGACCCGACGGAAACCGCAATTTTCTCCGCCGCTTTCGCCTGCGGTGAAAATGTATTTTCGCTTGATTCCGACTATCCGAGACTTCATGAAACGCCTTTTTCAAGCGAAAAGAAATTCATGTCAACCCTCAATACCGTCGGCAATAAAAAGCTTCTCATTGTCAAGGGCGCTCCCGAAGTCATTCTGCCCCGATGCTCAAAGGCGGAAACTCACGGCTCCGATTCCGTTTTGACTAAATTCCTTTCAAATAAAATATCGGAGCAAAACAGCCGTATGGCGGCGCAGGGGCTTCGTGTTATTGCCGTTGCTTTCAGAGCCGCCTCCGACCCGTCAGATTATGATGAAAAGAATTTAACCTTTGCGGGGCTTATCGGCATGACCGACCCTCCCCGTCCCGAGGCGGCAAAGGCTGTTGCCACCTGCAAAAAAGCAGGAATAATTCCCGTTATGATTACGGGCGACCACATTGACACCGCCTGCGCCATCGCCGAACAGCTCGGAATTCTTGAAAGCGGTCTTAACGCCATGACAGGCGCAGAGCTTGATTCTCTGAGCGACTCCGAACTTCGTGAGAAAATCGAAAAATGCCGTGTTTTCGCCAGAGTCAGCCCCGAACACAAGGTCAGAATTGTAAAGGCTTTCCGCTCCTGCGGAGAAATTGTTGCAATGACGGGCGACGGGGTTAACGACGCCCCTGCGCTCAAAGCGGCTGATATAGGCTGCGCCATGGGAAAGAGCGGAACAGATGTTGCCAAAAACGCCGCAGACATGATTCTGACAGACGATAATTTTGCAACAATCGTCAAGGCGGTTGCACTCGGGCGTGGAATATTTGACAACATTAAAAAGGCGGTTCACTTTTTGCTCGGCACCAACATCGGCGAAATTTTAGCCGTATTCGCCGCTTCGCTTCTCGGCTTTGCTCCGCCGCTGATTCCGATTCAGCTTTTGTGGGTTAATCTTGTAACCGATTCATTGCCTGCCATGGCTCTCGGAACCGAAAAGGCCGAAAAAGATATCATGACCCGCCGCCCGATTTCTCCTGCAAAAGGTTTTTTCTCGGACGGACTTTGGATTGACATTTCGCTTGAAGGAATGCTTATCGGCACGGTAACCATTCTTTCGTTTCTGATCGGAAGCAAGATGTTCGGAGCTGAAAACATTGTGCTCGGCAGAACCATGGCTTTTTGCACCATCAGCTTTTGTGAGATCGCCCATGCCGTCAATATGCGCTCATCTCTGCCGCTCTTTAAAGCCGGCTTTTTCAGCAACCGTGCAATGACAGCTTCGGTTATCATCTGCTCTCTCGTTCAGGCATCTGCCGTCATTTTTCCTCCGCTCGCAGATGTTTTCGGCGTTACCTCACTCTCCGCCGTTCAATGGCTCATTGTTATCTGCCTTTCCGTCATTCCGCTTGTTATCGGCGAAGCAGGAAAAATCCTTTTCACCCGCAAAGCTTAGGGTAACGGTAAAAGCCCCTGTGCTCAATGCACAGGGGTCTTTGTTGCTTTTTATGCAAAAACAAAAATGCCAACACCGCCGATAATAAATCAGTCGAACAAATCTGCATATTATATCAGACTGTATTTTATTGAATTCGCAACGGCGAACTCATGGGCGACAGAGCCCTCTTTGCACCTTATTGTTACCGAATCACAGCCGTCAAAGGCGTCAGCGGCAATGATTGTTACGCTTTCGGGAATTGTTACGCTCTGCAAAGAGGTGCACTGTGCAAAGGCTTCGTCACCTATGCTCTTTGTTCCGTCGGGAATCGTAACCGAAGTCAGGCTTGAACAGCCGTAAAACGCTCCGATTCCAATCACTTCAAGCGATGACGGCAGAGAAACAGACGAAAGCGAAGCGCAGTCGGCAAAAGCTTCCTGCCCGATTTGGGTTACAGACGAGGGAATCGAAACCGATTTAATGCTCGTATTGCCCGAAAAAGCCCCTGAACCAATGGCTGTCACGGGCGTTGAGCCGACGCTTGAAGGAATCGAAACGCTCGAATCGTTCCCTTTGTATTCCGTAATTACCCCGCCCGAAGCCCCGAAATTGTTTTCGGGATTTGTGGTCTGCTGACGGGCTGTTGTCTCTTTCTCAGTCACGGTTGTTTTTGCGGCGGTGGTTGTTGCCTTTGCGGTGGTTGTTACCTTTGCCGTGGTTGCTGTTGTTGTGGTCTGCTTTGCCGTTGTAACGGTAGTCTGCGGCGAGGTTGTTGACCTTTTGGTTGAAACGGGCTTTTTTGTCCGGGCGGCGGTCGTCTGCGCCGCTGTTATCATTTGCGATAATGCTGCTGTCGTTTTTGCGGTTGTCAGCTTCGTTGTTGAAGCCGTGGTCGAAGCTGTTGTGCTTATTTCGGTTGTCAGCTCTGCAATCGCCTGTTCAACCGTATGGGTTTCCTCATATCCGGCAGTAGTTGCGTATGATGTCATATCCTCAGGCGGCTTGCTGTCAATGTGTTCCTTTATTGCGACCGTACCCCCGACCGCAACCGAACCCGCAACGGCAACTGCGGCAATTTTTACTCCGATTGAAACTGCGGCGGTTGAAGCGGCTCCGACCGTTGAAGCGGCGGCAGAACCTGCACCGGCTGAAACTGCGGCTGTTCCCGACGCTGCTGCCGAACACGATGCCGCCGCTGTTCCAGATGCAACAACGGCTCCCGAAGCGGCGGAAGATACTGCGCTGACCGAAGCTGAAACAGAAGCGTCTGCTATTGCCGCAGGAACAACGATGTTTTTCGCTCTGAATGCCAACAAAGACAAAACCGCAGGGATTGCTCCGACGCCGTAAAGGGTCGGATCTTTTTTGCGGAGCTTGCCAAACTCCTTTTCAATTTCTTTTCTACCGTGATGCAAACGGCTTTTGACGGTTCCGAGCGGGATATCAAGAATATCCTTGATTTCGTCCAGACTTTTGTCATCAAAGTGATAAAGGACAATGCAAGCCCTGACCTCGGGCGACAGATTGTTCAGAATATCAGAAACACTTTTTCTTAATTCTTCTCGCTCGATATATTCCTGAGGTATTGGCTGATCCCATTCCTCGGAATGTTCCTCATCACGATTTTTCAGAAATATAATCGGGGCATTAATGCGCTTTTCTCTTTTTATGTAATTTTTGCATTCATTTTCAACAATGGTTTTCATCCAGCCTTCAAAGCTCTCAGGGTTTTTAAGCTCCGGGAGCTTTTGAAACGCCTTCAAATATGCGTTCTGCAAAACATCCTCAACATCGCAGGAGTTGCTGAGCAGAATGCTTGCAGTGCAGTAAGAAGCCTTAACGGTGAGCTTGTAAAGCTCGTCGAAAGCTGAACCGTCACCGTTTTTTGCTGCATTTATCAGTTCTGAATAATCAACAGTGCCCTTCATTATAATCTCCTCAAATAATTTCTAATAAAATATATCATATTTTGCAAAATCTATCAACAATAAGACGAAAATAAAAATTTTAAATTTTTATTGAAAAAAGTGAACCTTTTGGCGTTTTCGGTTGTCTTAATATATGTGGATAAATTACCAAAGAGCTTTTTGAAATTAAACGAGGATAGTTTAGAATGACTGTTTTTATCCTTAAATACTTTTAAAACAAAAAACTATTCCGCAGATATTCAAGGACATTTTTAAGATTTTTCATTTGAGGAGTTAACATAGATGCACGGCAGAAGCGAAAAGCTTCTGCCGTGCTTGTTTTTATTATTATGTAGTCGCAGACCCTTGTGAATATTATGATAAACCGTCGATTTGCGGCGAATCGGTTGATCGAGGGCTGATACTTCATTAGTATATATTTCACGGCAATTTTCGCATATGAAAACTCGGGATAAATATTATTGCGAAAAAAATCGATTTTTGTTGATAAAATCGATACATTATTATATAATAGAACTCACAAATATTTTTTAATGGGGTGTTTGTTTGAAAAGGGTTATTTCTCTTATTCTTGCGGCGGCGATTCTTGCGCTGTCGCTTACCGTCGGCGCTGTCAATATTGCGCCTAAGGTCAAAGCGCTTGATATAAACTATCAATGCGGCGACAATATCACCTGGTCGCTTGACACGGCGACGGGCGTTCTTCGCCTTGACGGCACAGGCGAAACCTATACTTATCCATTTTACAATGCGCCGTGGCTCAACTACAGAAGTTATATCAAGAGTATCATTTTTTCCGAGGGAATAACTGTATTATCCGGGAATTTATTTCAAAATCTTAATAAAGTGGTTTCAATTTCGCTCCCCGCAAGTCTTGAGCGGATTTTGTCGTCGGCGGATTTCCCTTTGCTTGAAACGGTTTCAATTCCGAGTAATTCACTTCTGCATTATGTTGCCTATGATTTTATCGGCAACAGTAACCCTTGGTACGCTGCCATACCCGATAACTCTCCGGTTTATATAGGTCCCGTTATTCGCAGCTTCAAAGGAACTCCGACTGAAAACACAACGGTTGAAATCAAAGACGGCACAACTTCAATTTGCAAAAACGCTTTTAAGGGCCTTGCAAACATAACGGACATATCATTTCCGAACACACTGAAATATATCGGCGAAGCGGCTTTTGAGGGCACAGGCTGGTATGACTCTCAGCCGGACGGCGCAGTATATGCCGGCAGCGTTTTTCTTGCCTACAAAGGCACAATGCAGCTCGCAGACTCAGACATAATAATTAAAGACGGAACCAAGGGTATCGCAGACAAAGCTTTTTATGATAACGGAATAATTAACAGCGTTTCAATTCCTGCTTCGGTTGAAATTATAGGCAGATATGCATTCTATTCCTGCGTTAATCTGACCGAAGCAAAAACAGAAGCCGAAAGTTGTTTAAAAGAAATCTATGAAGTGGCTTTTGATCATACCAGAATAAGAGATTTTTTCTTTCCCGATTCTCTTAAATTAATCGACACACGGGCTTTTGGTTCCACAAGCCTAAATAATGTCTATATTCCTTCGGAAACAAAACTCGGAAAAATTGTGTTTGCAGACACTTCAGCAATGCAAAAATATGAGGTTTCTCCCGATAACCCTTATTATAGCACTGATTCAGCCGGTGCTCTGTTTAATAAGGACAAAACGGTTTTGATCAATTTTCCTGCAAATTCGTCTCTTAACGAATATACGGTCCCCTGCGGAGTTAAACTCATAAGTTCACTTGCTTTTTCGTATTGTAAACTCAATAAGCTCACTTTGAACGATGACTTGGAGTCTACAGAAACAAATCCATTTTATTGCAGCAGTATTTACACGATCAATTTGGGCAATGGCTTGCAAGAACTCAGCGCTGATATGTTCGTCAGCCCTTATATGAGAACAACACGGCTTACTATTCCCGAAAACATTAAATCTATAGAGAGTTCTTCGCTTGGAAGTTGTATAATGACTTTTTATTTTCAAACAAAGGACGCTGTTTTTAACACCGATTGGAGATTATCAAACAAAGACGCAACCTTTTTCTGCTATAAATATTCAACGGCTTATGAGTTTGCTTATCAAAACGACATTACCGTCGTTTTGCTCAACGATGAAAACATCGGCGATTATTCCGCTCTGGAATATGCGGTAAATAAGGCAAAATCGCTTGCTCCCGGTAAAACGGAGCATTGGGGATATTGGTCTATACAGTCTGTTATTGAAAATATTCCGTGGAATATTGACGCCTCATATCAGTCGGCTATTGATGAAATGACCAATCGAATAAACAGCATTTTCTCCAGCATGAAAATCACCTGGAGCGATTATTCGGATGTTGACGAAGCAATTGCACGAGCCGACGCAGTTGACAGAGACCTTTACACCTCGGAATCTCTTGCAGAGCTTGACGCCGCTGTTAATTCGGTTCAAAGATACTGCGATGTTGCCGACAAAGACCTTATTTATGAATATGTCAAGAACATTGACCTGGCAATTCAGAATCTTGACGATAAAATCGGCGACTACAGCGGCATGAACGAGGCAATTTCAGCCGCCGAGGGCATTGACCGCATTATGTATACCGACGAGAGCCTTGCCGCTCTTGACGAGGCTGTTGCTACTGCTCAGAATGCAGGAAAAACCTCTGAGCAGAGCGTTATAAATGCATATACTCAAAGCATTCTTGACGCTTTGGACAAGCTTGAATATAAACCTGCGGATTTTTCTTCTCTTGAAGATATTCTGAAAGCCGCAGATTCGGTTGACCGCTCCCTCTACACTTCCGAAAGCCTTGCAGAGCTTGACAAAGCCGTTGCGGCGGTTGACTATGAATTAACAATCGACAGGCAGGATCGGGTTTCCGAATGGGCTTTGCAAATCGAAACGGCAATTGATAATCTTGAATATCTTCCTGCCGACTATTCGGCGGTTAATGCCGCAGTTGAAAAGGCCGAGAAGCTTGACAGAAGATATTATTCCGAGCTTTCGCTCATTGCGCTGGATGCGGCGGTTAATTCCGTTGATTACAGCCTTAACATCACCGAGCAGGCAAAGGTAAACACCTTTGCACAGTCAATTGAAAATGCCCTGCTCAGCCTTGACTATGCCGCCGTTGTGCTCAGGCATGACCCGTGCGGAGTTATAGTTTCGGCAACGGCAAAGGAGATAAACCCCGACAGCATTTTAACGGTTTCCGAGGTTGATTCCTCCGAGCATGAGGGCACGAATTTTGCAGTCGGCGGTTCAATAAAAAGCCTGCATTTTTATGATATCAAGCTTGTGCTTGCAACTCAGGTTGTTCAGCCTGACGGCACGGTCAGGGTTAAAATCAGACTTGCCGACGGTGTTGACCCTGCAAAATGCAAGGTCTATCATGTCACCGATGATATTGTTAATCCGCTTGTGCGCTTTGCCAACACCATTGACGGAAACTATGTTGTTTTTGAAACCGAGCATTTCAGCGAATTTGCAGTTATTGAGGTTGAAACCGTTCTCAATTCAATCGAGATTTCAAATCCGCCCGAGAGAACATATTACGGAATAGGTGAACAGCTTGACCTGACGGGCTTGAAGGTTACAGCTAATCTCAGCGACGGCACAAGCAAAGAGGTTGACGATTTTAAAGTCGGTATGACAGCCTTGAACTCCGTCGGCACGAAAAATGTAACCGTATATTATACCTTCGGCGGCGTTACGAAAACTGCCGAATTTGAGGTTTTGGTTTCAAATTATAAGCTCACGGCGGATATCGTTTCGGGCGGTAATCCGGTTGAGAGAATCAACAAAAAGCTCGGGCTTTTCGAGCTTTATACAAAAGCATCGGTTCAGCTCGGATGCGTGACGGAGAATGCCGAGGGCTGTTCGCTTCGCTGGTCATCCGACAGCTCTAAGGTTTCGGTTGACGAAAGCGGAAAGGTCACCTGCAAGGGTCTTTTCGGCGCAAAGAAAGCCTACATAACCGTTGAAGTTATTGACGCCGGCGGAAATGTTGTCGGCAAAGATACGGTTACGGTCGTTTTCTATAAGCTTTCGTTCCAGCTTTCAAACGCCGCATCACAGGCTGTTTCCATAATAAAACACAGTTTCTTCAATTAAAATATCGGAGCGTGAACAGTGAGGTGGAGCAATGAAAGAAAGCAGCATTAAGCTTAGCTTCAGCAAATCAAGCGGAAACTACAGAATCGAACATAAAGGCTTTGCGTGGGTGAGCGACGGCAGAAAACCCTTTGTGATAATCCGAAAAAAAGTCGGAGAAAAATACATAAGCGCAATCCGTTTTCTGAGCCTTGCGCCGAAAAAGAGCGTTGAGAGCACGGAGAACAAAATCGTTTGCCGTTACGGCGGATTCTTCGCTTTCGGCCAAAAACTGCCGTTTACGCTCGTCACAACCGCAGAAATCACGGGCGACAGCACCGCCGAATTTTCGATAAAAGCAGAAAACGAATCGGGATATGACATTCAGGCTGTTTATTTTCCCGCTCCGTTCAATTCCGAGAAAAAGGGCAAAAAGTCATATCACATTGATGCAATGCGTCAGGGCTTTCTGCTGCCCGATTATTACAAAAAGAACATTGCCTCCACGATTGCCTATGAGCATTACCCGAGAAAAATCAACACGGGCGACTGCTATATGCCGATTTGGGGCAGAGTTTGCGACGGACACAGCTTCACTGCGATAATCGAAACTCCCTTTGATGCAAGCGTGCTTTCTTCGGCGGGCAGTCACGGCGCATTTCTCAGCTCCGTCCTTTGGCAATCCTCTCTCGGCAAGCTGAGCTATGAAAGAAAAATCCGCTTTATTTTTCACGAAAGCTGCGATTACAACCAAGCCGCAAAGGATTACCGCAGTTACCTTATCGAAACTAATCGGTTTGTTTCGATTGACGAAAAAATCAAAGCCAATCCGAATATAGAAAAGCTTCTCGGCGCTCCCGTTCTTCATCATAAAATTTTTGCGCAGATTCAGCCGAAATCTCAGTTCTACGATAAAAACGGAACGAACAAGATTCTTTATGCAACCTTTGAGGAACGAGCCGAACAGATGAAAAAATTCAGGGAGCTCGGCCTTGAAAAGCTCTATATTCACACCGACGGCTGGGGTGAACAGGGCTATGACAACAACCACCCGTATATTCTGCCGCCGTGCAAAGAGGCGGGCGGCTGGGAGGGCATGAAAGCCCTTGCCGACACCTGCCGCAGTCTCGGCTATATCTTCGGTCTGCACGACCAATACAGAGATTTTTATTACACTTCTCCCGTGTTTGACAAAGAAAAGGCCGTCACGGAGCTTGACGGCTCTCATCCCTACTGCTCAATCTGGGACGGAGGGGAACACAGCTTTTTATGCGCCTGCGAGGCTCTGCCTTTCGTCAAAAAGACTTATGCCGAGCTGGAGGAACACGGAATTGATGTTCAGGGCACATATCTTGATGTCTTTTCGGTTGTTCAGGGCGATGAATGTTTCCACCCCGACCACACCGCAACGAGAGAAGAAAGCATCAGGGCAAGAGCCGAATGCTTCGATTATCTCAATGAAAAAGGGCTGATAATGTCATCGGAAGAGCCGGCAATGCAGCTTCTGAATCACATTGCGCTCGTGCATCACGGCCCTTATTCCCTGCGCCCGCAGGTTAACGGCCAGGCGGTCGGAATCCCCGTGCCGCTCGGCAGTCTTGTTTTCCATGACTGCGTTATTATTCCGTGGAATTGGTGGAATAATTGGGGAATCCCCAAGGGCGAAAACGGCGATTTGCATTGCGCTTTGAACGCCGGAATGCCCTATTTTCACCCGTATTCCGAGAAAAACATAAAAATCGGCAGTGACGACCGCTCCGCTGACGGCGAGGTTATCTCCGACGGCGAGCTTAAAGCGGAAATAGGGCGTGTTAAGCCTCTTGCGGAGCTTCAGGCAAGGCTTTACAACAAGGAAATGGTGAAGCACGAATTTTTGGGCGGTTACAGCCGCCAGAGAACCACCTATTCCGACGGAACAACCGTTACCGTTGATTTTGAGAAAAATATTTATGAAATAAACTAACCAAAAACGCCCCCGTTGAAATAAGCAACGAGAGCACGATTATTCAATATTCGCATTATAGCATTGGGGAGATGAAGCCGCTCAATGAAAAACAGGATAATTAAACTGATTGCATTTGCCTTAGCGGCGTTCTGCCTGCTTTCGCAACTTGCCGCTTTTGCAGTTTCGCCCGATATAATCCGTGTTGAGTCAAACACGGAGTTTGCGGTTCAAACGGCAAAAATTATCGGAGAATATGAATCTCAGACCAATATTTCCGCAGGAAATTGCAGGGTCATCGGCAGGGCTTTGACATCCGATTTCGATTTCGGCGCATACGGCGCTGAAAAAGGCGTTGTCGGCAAGGACGGGCGTTTCTTTTTGCAATTTGAGAATGAAAAAACAGCAAAAAAATGCCTTGACTCTCTTAATTCCGACCCCGATATCGCATATGCCGAGCCTGACGGCGTTATTTCCGTCAGCTCCGACGAAGCCGAATCATCAGGCGGTAACCTTTCCTGGGGCGTTGAAGCAATCGGTGCTGACAAATACTCCGAGCATCTCAGCGAGCCTGAAATCGGCAGAAGCGTTACGGTTGCAGTCATTGACAGCGGGGTTGCAAACATTGATTATTTAAACGGCAGAATTGTTGACGGCTATGATTTTGTTGACAATGACACCGACCCGTCAAACGACACAAGCTCCGACAGCCACGGCACATTCATTGCAAGCATTATTGCAGACTGCACAAAGGACGCCCCCGTCAAGATAATGCCTGTCAGAATTCTCAGCTCACAGAATGCGCTTATCAGCAACGCCGCCAACGGAATATACTACGCCGTTGACAACGGCGCTCAGGTGCTGAATCTCAGCTTCGGCGGCTCTCTCTCAAGCCAAAACTGCAAAACGCTTGACGAAGCGATTGCTTATGCAGATTCAAAGAATGTTTCGGTCGTTGTCAGCGCAGGCAACGAGGGCATTGACACAAAGAAATATTGCCCCGCCCACAACATCAGCGCAATAACCGTCACCTCGGTTTACGAAGACCTGAGCTTTGCAAACGGTTATTCAAACTTCGGCAAAGAGGTTGACCTTTGCGCTCCGGGAATGAACATAGTTGGATATTCCTCCTCGGGCGTAATTAAAAAAATGGGCGGAACATCAATGGCGGCGGGATTTATCTCCGCCTCAGCCGCCCTTTTCAGGCTTGACCATCCCGAATGCAATGCGCTTCAGACTCAGGAAGCGCTGAAAAACTCCTGCTCGGATTTAGGCAGCGAGGGATTTGATATATACTACGGATACGGAATTCCTCAGCTTGACAGATTCATAAGCGATGAAACGGTTTATGCCGAGGGCATAGACATTCCCGAAAAGAAATTAACACTCGTCGCAGGCGAAACAAAAACGCTGACCGCCGAGGTTCTGCCCGCAGGAGCAAGCAACAAGGCGGTTAAATGGACAAGCAGTAATCCCGATGCGGTTACGGTCAGCGAAAGCGGCGTTCTGACTGCGGTTAACGAGGGCTCGGCGATTATTACGGCTGAATCTGTTGACGGTGGTTACACGGCTCAGGCTGAAATAACCGTCCTCGGGCATCCCGCACCTCCGAGCGTTGTTTCACTCAGCGTTATTTCTCCGCCCGACAAAACGGTTTATGTTTACAAAAGCGGCGGCGGAATCGAGCTTGACGGGCTTGAGCTTGAAGCCGTTTATTCCGACGGAAACAAAAAAGCCGTAACTCCCGAACAGGGAATCACGGTCAGCGAATTTTCAACCTCGTCTGTCGGAGAAAAAGCCGTCACGGTTGAATACGGCGGCTGTTCTGCAAGCTTTAACATCACAGTTGAATACGCCTGGTGGCAATGGATAATCCGAATTCTGCTTCTCGGATTTTTATGGTATTAATAATATGAATAAAGCCGAAGTCCCTTGATTGTCAAGAGGCTTCGGCTCTTTTTTTATTCGGTTGGTTTAATAATAAATCGGCTCATGCGTGAGCTTCCCGGGCGTTTTCCGCCCCGAAATCAACAATAATCGACAGCTTTTCGTTGCCGTAAGAAGCGGATATTTTTCCGCCCATACGCTCTGCAAGGCTCCGTGCAATTGAAAGGCCGAGCCCGGTTGAGATTCTTGCGTTTTCAACCGTATAAAACCTGTCAAAAATCTTCCCGACCTGAATTTCATCAAGACCCGACGCAGTATTTGTGAAGATAATTTTTCCGCCGTCGTTCAGGGTTATCTCCAGATCTCCGTCGCTGTATTTGAGCGCATTGCTCAGAATGTTTGCGAATATTCTCAAAAGGGCGGATTTGTCAAGACTTCTGATGATTTTGCGGTCGGTTATGCTTATCTGCGGCTCAATTCCTTTTTCTTTAAATGCTCCGTAAAAAGCCGCAATGCTTTCTTCAAGCGCACCGTTGACCGACAGCTCCTCGATTTTCAGCTCATCTTCTTCAAAGGCAACAAGCGAATATTTAAAAAATTCCTCCGTGAGCTGTTTCAGAGCCTCGGTTCGGTTTTCGATAATTCCAAGACATCTGTTAACCTCGTCCGATTTTTCCTCGGATTTCAGCAAGTCAAGATAGCCGCAGATTGCCGTCAGCGGCGTTCTCAAATCGTGCGAAATGTTGGTGATTGCGGTTCTCAGCTCGTCATTCTTTGATTTAAGCTGAAGCTCTTTTTTTCTCAGCTCTCTGATTTTTTCGTTAAGAGCCAAGGCCGTTTCCTTAACAGCCTTATTGTTTGTTGAAACGGTTATCAGGGCGTTCGTATCGCCTTTTAATATTTCTTCAAGCTGAGAATTGATGCTTCTGAGCTCTTTTTTTAATGCTGTCAGCCTTACCGCCAAAACGGCGATAACCACAGCCAAAGCCAAAACAGCCGCAACCGCATATTTCATATAATCACCTAAGCAATATCTTTTTTCTTGAATGCAATCATTCCGACGGCAGTTCCGATTAATATTAAGCCGCAGGAATAAATCGGGAATTCTTTTTTGTATACGGAACTCTCATCATCGATTGCGCCCGAAAGCTGAACGCACTGACCCGTCGGGTTTGCATCGTTGATAAATTCATAGATTTTTCTTTTGGTGCCTCTGAGATAATTCGGATTCGGCATCTCGGGGTCGCTGACAATCTCTCCCGCCTCATTCATATAAAAATATTCATCATAAATCTCCGGCTCCTGAAGTGCCGATGAAGTAATAACGGCTGTAAAAAACATAGCCATGGCGGCAACAAGAGAAATAACTGCCGTGGCGGATTTTTTGCCGCAGTTCATCGCAACCGCAAGGAACACGGCAACATAAGAAAATGACGCAAGGCAAAGCACAAGAGCAGTTATTAACAGCGCCGACACTTCAGCGCCCAATCGCTTGCTGATAATGAAACCGAACGCAAGCGAGCTTGCGTAGTAATAAGCAAAAATTGTCACCATTGCGACACAACAGACAATGTATTTTGAAAAATAAATCGATGTTCTCGATTTTCCGTTTATCATTTTATTTCTCAATGTGCCGTTTGAATATTCCGTGCCGACAA
>JBJEQD010000019.1:0-13398 GCA_051881575.1 Acutalibacteraceae bacterium
CCTCCCAAAGAGATTCAGGACGCCATGGAGAAGCAGATGAAGGCTGAGCGTCAGCGCCGTGAGGCAATCCTCACCGCAGAGGGCGAAAAGGCAAGCAAGATTCTTGTTGCCGAAGGTCAGAAAGAGAGCCAGATTCTTGCCGCAGAAGCTGAAAAGCAGAGCGCAATTCTCGCCGCAGAAGCCGTTAAGGAAGCAAAAATCAAAGAGGCAGAGGGTGAAGCAGAAGCTATCCTCAAGGTTGAGCAGGCAAGAGCAAAGGCAATCGAGCTTATCAATCAAGCCGCTCCCGGTCAGGGCTATCTGACTATCAAGAGCCTTGAAGCTTTTGAAACTGCGGCTGACGGCAAGGCAACCAAGCTCATAATCCCGAGCGACCTTCAGGGTCTTGCAGGTCTTGCGGCAAGCGCAAAGGAAGTTCTTTCCGATAAATAAAAACTGATTTAACCCGTTTTTACGGCAGGCCAACCACCTGCCGTTTTTTATTTTCCGTGATATTATACTCAAATGAGCCATATATAAAAATATAATATAGATATTTTTAATTTAGTGATTGAATTTAATGTAAATTGATGTTACAATAAGGTGAAAAATATATCAGGAGGGATATAATGAGCAAGGCACCTTCAACAGACAAAAAGGTTCAGGAGCTTATGAATTCATATGCCGATTGGTTTCTTGACGAAAAGAAGCTCAAAGAGGGCAAAATGACTTCAGACCTGTACCCCTATGACACAATGTTTTCCCCCATTCAGATTAACCGCATGACGGTCAAAAACAGGCTCGTCATGGCGCCCATGGGCAATATCT
This sequence comes from Acutalibacteraceae bacterium, assembly GCA_051881575.1. Taxonomy (GTDB): domain Bacteria; phylum Bacillota; class Clostridia; order Oscillospirales; family Acutalibacteraceae; genus CAG-177. The sequence goes on from JBJEQD010000019.1 coordinate 808, forward strand.
CCATGTGCGACGAAACAGGCAGACCCAATGAAAAAATGATCGCCTATTTCACCGAGAGAGCAAAGGGCGGCGTTGGACTGATAACAACCGGTCTCGTTCCCGTAACTCACGGCATCGACAATTCAATAACCGAGCTTGACAAACTGACTTATTTCCCCAGAATTGACCGCAGCAGAACGGTTTTCGCAGGCTGGCGTGACCTTGCGGCAAACTGTCATTCCTACGGTTCAAGAATCTTTTTGCAGGCAACCGCAGGTCTCGGCAGAGTCGGCAACCCTCAGTGCCTTGTTACTCAGTTTAAGCTCCCCGTTTCAGCATCGTGGAACAAAAACTGGTATATGCCCGAGGTTCCGTGCCTTCGTCTTTCAGACCGTAAAATCAAGAAGATTATCAAGAACATAGGTCAGGCCGCCGCCGATGCAAAGGCGATGAACCTTGACGGTATTTATCTTCACGGCCATGAGGGTTATCTCATCGAGCAGCTCACCAACCCCGCATTCAACCGCCGCTCAATGGGCAAATACGCCGATTGGCAGGCTTTCGGTATCGATATGATTAAAGAAATCCGCAAGCGTGCGGGCGACCGTTACCCCATCATGTACAGAATCGACCTTTCTCTTGCTCTTAACGAAACCTACGGCGAAAGAATGGACGCTTCATCACTCAAGAATTATAAAAACGGCAGAACCATTGCAATGACCCTTGACTACATGAAGAATCTTGTCAAGGCGGGCGTTGATATCTTCGATGTTGACCTCGGCTGCTATGACAACTGGTGGCTTCCCCACCCGCCGGGATCAATGCCTCCCGGATGCTTCCTCGACATTGCAAAGATTGTTAAGGATTTCTTCAAGGAGAACAACATCGTTTCAAACGCAGGCGTTCCCGTTCCCGTTGTCGGCGTCGGCAAGCTCGGCTATCCCGACCTTGCCGAAAAGGCTCTCAGAGACGGCCTTTGCGACATGGTTATGCTCGGCAGACCTCTGCTTGCAGACCCCGAATGGCCCAACAAGGCACGCACCGGCAGAGTTAACGAAATCCGCCCGTGCATCGGCTGTCAGGAAGCCTGCCTCAATGAATTTGTTGAGGGCGGCCATCCTCAGTGCGCCGTTAACCCCAGAACCGCATTTGAAGAAATCTATCCCGACGCTCCCGTTCCCGCCGAAAAGCCCTGCAAAATCGCAGTTATCGGCTCGGGCCCTGCGGGCATCATGTGCGCCGTTACGGCCGCAAAGAGAGGCCACGAGGTTGACCTTTTTGAAAAGGACGGCAGAATCGGCGGCAGGCTCAACAGCGCAAGCGTTCCCGGCATCAAATTTGATGTTGCCAACTATCTTGAATATCTCAAGGGCGTAATCGAGAGAACCGAAAAGGATTATAAATTCAAGCTTCACCTTAACAGCGAAGCAACTCCCGAATCAATCAAAGCGGCAGGCTATGACAAGATTGTTGTTGCCGTCGGCACAAAGGACATCACCTTCAAGCTTCCCGGCTATGAGAACGCCAAAACCGCTCAGGCAGTTGCCGTTCTTGAAAATCCCGAGCTTGTCAAAGATGCAAAAGACATTATCGTTATCGGCGGCGGCGTTGTCGGCTGTGAAACCGCATATTTCCTCAACAAAGAGCACGGCAAGAATGTTACCGTTATCGAAATGACTCCCTATTTTATGAACCATACCTGCACCGCCAACAGAGGCTATCTTCTCAAATATATGTATGATTCAAAAATCAAGCTTCTCAACTGCACAAAGCTCCTTGAATTCGTTGACGGCGGCGTTAAGGTTTCACGCAATCGCCACAAGAATGTTCCCGACCCGTATCTGACCTGGACTCCGATTCTTCCCGAAAATGTTGAGAATCCTCTTGCCAAGAAGATCGGCGACGAATCATCCGAGGAAATCATCAAGGGCGACATGATTATCATGGCAGGCGGCGGCAGACCCGACGAGGCTCTGTTCCACAAGTTCCAGGAGGTCTGCAACGATAAGGAAGTTTACAACATCGGCGACAGCTTCAAGGGCGGAAAAGTATTTGAAGCAACCAAGTCCGGCTATATGCTCGCTCTTTCACTCTAATTCACCGAAAGGATAATTCAGTATGGAATATAAAATGACACTCACGCAGGAGGAGCAGGATATTCTCAACGGCTCCAAGGGCGAAGCCATGGCAAAGGTTATGAAAACCCTTGTTATGTACGGCGATGCTTTCGGCGCTGAGAAAATGGTTCCCGTCACAAGCAAGATGGGTCACCTTGTTACAAGCTTCGGTCTCGGCGTTATGAAGCCCGTTTATGAGCTTATGGATAAGCTTATTGAGGGCGGCGCACTTTCAACCCAGAAATTCTCGGTTGACCCCAAGCCCCTTGACCCCAATGTTCCCGCAAACTTCCTTCAGAAGGTTGTTTTCAAGAAGTTTATGTATAATATGCAGGACAGCTACGACGCTCAGCTTTCAAAGCTCGGACTCATCGACAGCAAGTCCTACACCTGCACCTGCTACATGGACGAAGTCGGCAACATCCCCAAGAAGGGCGAAGTTCTTTCATGGGCTGAGTCCTCGGCTGTTGTTTATGCCAACTCCGTTCTCGGCGCTCGCTGCAACAGAAACTCCGGCATCATCGAGCTTTTCGGCTCAATTGTCGGCAGAGTTCCCTATTTCGGCCTTGTCACCGATGAAGGCAGAAAGGCAACATGGGTTGTTGAGGTTAAAACAACCAATAAGCCCGAAGCTCAGATTCTCGGCTCGGCAATCGGCATGAAGGTTATGGAAGATGTTCCCTATGTCAAGGGTCTTGACAAGTGGATAGGCACCGAGCTTAACGGCGACGTAAAAGCATATCTTAAAGATTTCGGAGCCGCAACCGCATCAAACGGCGCAGTCGGTCTTTATCATATCGACAAGCTCACCCCCGAAGCAGTTGAATCGGGCGAAGCTCTCATTGCAGAGGGCGCAAAGGTCTATGTTATTGACGATGCTGAGCTTGAAAGAGTTAAGGCAAGCTATCCCGTTATGTGGAAAGATAAGGACGCAAAGCCCAAGCTTTGCTTCATCGGCTGCCCCCACCTTTCATATGACCAGCTTGTTGAATGGACTGAAAATGTTTCGGCAGGTCTTAAAAAGAACGGTCTTAAAAAGGTTTCAATCCCGACCGTTTTCACCGCCGCTCCCGCAGTTGTTGAAAACTTCAACAAGACCGAATACGCCAAAAAGCTCAAGGATACGGGCGTTATCCTCAGCTACATCTGCCCGCTGATGTATATGAACAATCCCCTTTCGGGAAAGATGCCCGTTATCACCAATTCCAACAAGCTCAGAACTTATACCTCCTCCCGTTATTACACCGGCGATGAGATTCTTGACATAATCACAAAGGAGGCAAAATAAGATGAAACAGTTCAAAGGACGCCCCGTTGTTGCCGGCTCATGCACAGCCACGGCTCTTGTTTCACACGGCGGCTTTAACACTCTCGCTTCATTTCAGAAAAGCCTCCAGTTCGGCGATAAAACCGCAAAATGCGGCGACCAGAATAACCCCGACCTTTTCGGAAAACCCATGGTCGGAACGGCTCTCTGCCTGCCCCAGACAATCGGTTCAACCACGGGCGGCATGGTTCTCTACTGTGCAAAGGTTATGGAGAGAAGCCCCTCCTGCATGCTCTTTGCCGAGCATATCGACTCCCTTGCGGCGGCAGGCGCAATCCTCGGCGCTGTCTGGACTGACACGCCGATGCCGACTGTTGACTGCCTCGGTCAGGAATTTCTCGACTATGTTAAGGACGGCATGAAGATAACCGTTTCTCCCGACGGCACGGTTACGGTTGAATAATTCGCACTAAGCGATAATCAAAACAGCAAACGGCTTGTATCAGGATTTCTCCCGATGCAAGCCGTTTTGATTTATTAAAATTTTTATCTTTTAAGACGCTTATCCGATTTGGTTGCAAGGCGGGTTCCGATGCTCTGGAAAATCTGAACGAGAGCAACAAGCAGAATAACCGCCGCAAGCATGATAAGATATTTATAGCGGTAATAACCGTAGTTAATGGCTATCTTGCCGAGACCGCCGCCGCCGATGATGCCGCTCATTGCCGAGTAGCTCAAAACTGTGGTGATGGCGATAGTGATGTTTGAAATAAGCGACGGAACACTTTCGGGAATCATAACCTTAACGATGATTCTCATGGGCGATGCTCCCATGCTCTGCGCCGCCTCGATGATGTTGGGGTTAACCTCTCTGAGACTGCCCTCAACGAGTCTTGCAACGAACGGGAACGATGCGATAACCAGCGGCACAATTGAAGCCGTTGTTCCGACCGCCGTGCCGACAATCGCCCTTGCAAGCGGAAAAGCCATAATCATAAGAATCAGAAACGGAACCGAGCGCAGAAGATTGATAACGACATTCAGCACATGCATAAAGCCTTTCGGAAGCGGAAGAACGCCGTTCTTTTCGCCGACAACAAGCAAAACGCCGAGCGGCAGACCGAGAATTATTGCAAACGCCGTTGAAACAACGGTAACATAAACGGTTTCCCATGTTGCAAAAAGGAACTCGTTTTTAACTATTTCAAGCATTTCGGCAAACGCCTGATATGAAAAAATCTTATCAAACATCATCGGTCACCTCCTCAACCGCAACATCGGGAACGGACTGCAAATAATTAATCGCTCTTTCAACCTCAGAGTCCCCGCCGGGGATGCCCAGAAGCATGTTTCCGTAAGCCCTGTCGCCTATGCTTTTTGTTGAAGCCGCCATAATGTTGGCGGTTATATTCTCTTCAATCGCCATTTTGGAAATAAGCGGAGTTGAAGCGGCTTTTGCGCCGTTGAATACAACTCTTATGCGTCTTTCACCGCCCGAGGGAGGAATGATTTCATCAGCCGCTCCCAAATCGGGGAAAACAAGGCGGCGGGCGGCGTCGGATTTCGGAGCGGAAAAGACATCGCTGACCTTCCCCTCCTCAACGACTTCGCCGTTGTCAAGAATCGCAACTCTGTTGCATATTTCTTCAACAACGCTCATCTGATGGGTGATAACGATAACGGTTATTCCCAATTTGCGGTTAATTTCCTTGATAAGGCCGAGAATGGAATGAGTAGTTTTCGGGTCGAGAGCGCTCGTTGCCTCGTCGCAAAGCAAAACCTTTGGGTTGGTTGCAAGCGCTCTTGCGATAGCGACCCTCTGCTGCTGACCGCCGGAAAGCTGAGCCGGATAAGAATTGGCCTTATCGGGCAGACCGACAGTCTCCAGCAGTTCCATCGCTTTTTTCTTAGCTTCAGACCTTTTTACGCCCGCAAGCTCAAGCGGAAAACAGATATTTTTAAGGCAGGTTCTCTGCATGAGCAGATTAAAGCCCTGAAAAATCATTGTAATGCTGCGTCTGGCGGAGCGAAGCTCCTTTGCGCTCAGAGCGCCCATGTCGCAGCCGTCAATCAAGACCTTTCCCTCGGTAGGCCTTTCGAGCATGTTAATACAGCGAACAAGAGTGCTTTTGCCTGCGCCGCTCATGCCGATAATGCCGTAGATATCGCCGTCGTTGATGGTGAGGTTAACATTTTTGAGAGCCTCAACCGTTCCGTCGGCAACGCTGAAGGTCTTTGACAAATTCTCTATTTTTATCATTGCTGAACCTCCGGGCAGTATTTGTTATTTCTTATTTAAGAGCGTCAAGAGTAGTCTGTCTGCCGCCGTAAACGCCGAGAGGCTCAACATGAACGGTTGAAACGGCAACGATGTGAGTTCCGTTTTCAGCGTTGAAATCGTCAAGATAAGGAGTGTGCTGGAAGTAGTTTGCATCAATCTCGCCGCTCTCAACAACATTGTTGGGCTGAACATAGTCGGTGTATTCAACGATTTTGAGAGTGATATTCTTTGCGGCAAGAATTTCCTGCGCAATCTTCAGAATCTCTGCATGAGGAGCGGGAGAAGCGGCAACGGTAACAGTCTTGCCTGCAAGAGCGGCATAGTCAACGGTTGCGTCATAGCCGTCGCCGGGGTTATCAACAACGCTGACAACTGAGCCGTTATACTGAGTTTTGATGAAATCTGCAACCTGCTTGCTTTCAAGAGCGGCTTTGAGAGCCTTGATAAGGTCTGAATTCTCGTTGCCTTCCTTAACTGCAAGAATGTTGCCGTAAGCAGAAGATGAACCCTCGATTGCAAGAGCGTCCTCAACGGGGTTGAGACCTGCGGAAATTGCATAGTTTGAATTGATAACTGCGTAGTCAACATCGGGAAGAACATTGGGGAGCTGAGCTGCCTCAACCTCTTTGAAGGTGATGTTCTTGGGATTCTCTGCGATATCAAGAATTGTTGCGGTGATTCCTGCGCCGTCCTTGAGGGTGATTATACCCTGCTCCTGAAGCAGAAGCAATGCACGGGCTTCGTTGGTCGTGTCGTTGGGAATGGCGATAATGATTTCCTCAGCCTGCTCTTTATTTGAGCATGATGAGAACGCTGCTGCGATTGAGAATGTGAGAACAACTGCGAGAATGACTGAAAGTAATTTTTTCATGGGATTTATCTCCTTTTTAATAATGTATTATTTGATTTTTATTAAACCGCAAGCATACATCGGCACATTCGCCTGCTGTTAATATTCGCTTTTGCAATGATAACTGCTGTTATTATCATAGCGATCCTCCTTCACGGAAAAAATAAAAAGGAAGCTTCTCAGAAGCTTCCCTTGATAAACAGAACAGTTTCCGCCTCAGCGGTCAATTTTGTTCGGAAAGCACTGAAAAATCGGCGCACCAAGCCATGCACATGCGGCACATGCACATCTTCATGGTGTCTGCGGTTGTCTTGCCGAGATTTCTCATTGCGGCTCTCCTTTGTTGATTTATGTCGGTATTATATCATCATAAATCGGATATGTCAATAATTATTTTTCTTTTCCATTCAGTCTGCCGATTAGTGTTGTTTGTCAGGCTTTATTGCAAATTGTTAATTTCTTTTTCAAATATTTATTGACATACAATACTGTTTGGGTTTACAATGATAATGAAAAACGGAGGTGGCATAATGAAAAACAGCAGTTGGAAATATCCTTTCCCTACTCTTGAAGACAAGATGTTTGACCAAAACAACGACGGAAAGCTGGATGCTTTTGAAACGGCTTTTCGTGATGCTCACCTCGATGAAATGAACAGATTAGTTGAGGAAGATCAGAAAAAGACGAAAGTCAAAAGCTATTATCTTCTTGATTTAGTAAACGAAGCCAAAGAGCATAACATCGGCGATCCTGAGCATCCCAAGGCATCCTTTGTCGCTGTTCTCCTGTTAGTCTTTCTTGCAATCGCCTGTATAATCGGCGTATTTATTCTGCCATTTATTGTTGAATGCGGAGCATTTGTGGAAGCAATAATAGTATTTTCAGCTCTGACATTGGCTCTGGTTCTTTTGAGAGTTGCCGGACTGTATTAAAAAATGTGTTGTTGCGGGGAATGAATAAAAAATAATATCATTTTTCAGGCATTAATCGCAATAAAACGGCATAAAATAATATGCGGTTTAATCGTTCACGCCTCATTAATTCCGATTTTCTGGAGTACAAATAGGATTTTTGAATTTTTATTGCAAAAAGGCTTGACTTTTCGTGAAAAGCGTGTATAATAATAAAGCACTCAAAAATCAGATATCGCGGAGTAGAGCAGTTGGTAGCTCGTCGGGCTCATAACCCGGAGGACGCAGGTTCAAGTCCTGCCTCCGCAACCAAAAGAAAAACAGTCACCGTTGGTGGCTGTTTTTCTTTTGGTTGCAATGAAGCGCACCTTGCGGTGCATGAATAATGAAGCAGCCTTCGGCTATGAAGCGTGCCTTTGGCACATTGAGAGGCGGTATGTGCACTTCGCTTCATATTTGCAACGCAAATGCTTCATGTTGGCGTGAGCCAACGCTTCATTTTTCGTTGACAAGGCTTTTTGTTTATGCTATTCTTAATTTGAAAGCAGGTGCTGTGATGCGCAATGATAAATTATCTGTGCGATCAATGGATTTTGCCGTTTCTATAATTAACCTCGTGAAATCCCTTAAAGAGAATAAAGAGCATATTATCGCCAACCAGATTGGCAGAAGTGGCACAAGCATCGGTGCGAATATCCGAGAGGCGCAATATGCACACGGCAAAGCAGATTTTATCGCAAAAATGCAGATTGCATTAAAAGAAGCGAACGAAACCGGTTATTGGTTGGAATTGCTTTTCAAAACAAATTACATAACAGAAAACCAGTATAAGGAATTATATGCGGTTTGTGTAGGCTTGCGGGCTATGCTCATCTCTTCCATCAACACCGCCAAAGAGAATATGAAATGAAACAAATTGAAAATTTTACAGAAGAATGCTTAATAGGCTGAATGACGAAAACAGCGGCATCTGAATTGCCGGCAAAACACAAAACCGCAAGCCATCCGTCAGGGTGGCTTGTGTTTTTTCTTTTTCAGGGCAGGACTTGAAGGATGATGACCGCATCGTTCAAAATGTATAAACAGTAGGGCGGGGGCTTGCTCCCGCCGTTTTGCAATAACGCAGAACAGTTGATATTATAGGTTTTGGTAGGGAACGCCGTCCTCGGCGTTCCGTGGAATTTAATGTGTTTTCACTGACAGCCGCAAGGGCTGTCCCTACGATTTTTCTTTCTCAATTTGTAGCGGACGATGCCCACATCGTCCAAAAAAGAATTTTCGTATTATTCGCCCATGGCGAATTGGTTCGTCGAGGACGCCGAACCCTACGGATTTATCGTGAATTTGTGCGTTTTCGGGCGGCGACCGTAGGGGACGGGTTGCCCGTCCCGCAAAAAAACCGAGCTGTTGTTCTTATGTTTCCCCGGAAAGCTGAGGACAGCGTTCCATACGAAAAAATGTTATATTTCAACAATTATTCGTGTTTTCAGATAGAATTGCTTATCCGTCAGTATATCAATCCTCCGTCTTTTGCTTCGCAAAATCCACCTCCTTTTCTAAGGAGGCTAACGAAACAGTAACCTGTTGTATGGGCTCCTTAGAAAAGGAGCTGCCCGTAGGGCTGAGGATTGATAATGTTATTAAATAATCAAGATTCACGGACAGCCGCAAGGCTACGGATTGTTTTTCAATTTGTAGGGGACGGGTTGCCCGTCCCGCATAAAAAACTGAGCCGTTATTCTTATGTTTTTTCGGAACGCTGAGGACAGCGTTTCCTACCGAAAATCGTTATTTTTCAACAGATTCGGCATAACAAGCAGACGGAGGCAGCAGTTCTCCCCTACGGTTGAGCTGTTGGTTTTTATTAATTTTTCAAATTTTTGCTTATTACCCCTACAAATTGACGTTGTATTATTTTCCAAAGCAGGATATAATAAGCATGAATATAGGTTGATATTTTTCTTTCAGCCAAAAAAAGGAGTGTATGCAAATGAAAACACGCATTAAACTGCTGAGCGTTCTGCTCGCCGTATGCATGGTGCTCACGCTCGTTCCGATGTTCGGAACGGTTGTTTTTGCCGATGGGGAAACCTCCTGCCATGTAAGCACAAATCAGGAATTTATCGACGCTGTCAATCGTGCGGACAAAACACAGCCCTACACTATCTATCTTGACAGCGACATCACCACGGGACGCCGAGACATTTATAATCAGGATCTGACGATTGACCTTTGCGGCCACACAATCACCGGCACTGTGGATTCCAACGTGCTCTTTCTGGTGTACTGCAGTAAAACTTACCTTTTGGAGCACCCCGGCGGATCCAAGCTGACCGTCAAGGACAGCAAAGGCGGAGGAACAATCACTTATCCTGCTGCAGAATACAGCAGCAAAAGCTCCGTTTTCAAAACATCTGCCAAATCCACCCTCGTCATTGAAAACGGAACCTTTATTCTCACGGCAGCAGAGGAAGGAAACTACGGAACTATTGTAACCTGTTCTGAAGAATCCACCGTGGATATCAACGGCGGTGTGTTCCGCAACGAAACCGGCTATGAATCAACACAGCGTAACAGTTGTATATGGGTATACAGCGGCACGCTCACCGCAGATAATGCAAAATTCTATTCCCCCTCGGAGTGTATTTATATTGACTCATCCTACTCACCCTCTGTTGCAGTCAACAACTGCTCGTTTGAATACGGAGAGGATGCGATCAGCCTTAACGACGGCACTCTGACAATCGGCAATTCTCTTTTTACCGCAACAAGAGATCACGCATATGCAATCTATATTCGTTATTCCGACAGAAGCGGATACATTTCCGACTGCTTGGCGTCTGGCAATAACGCCTATGTTAACGGAAAGCTTTATACAAAAACAGACGGAAGATATCTCGGAGAACCAACGGCAGGCTGCAAGGTTGAGATAGGAACCCCGAGAATTACGCTTGCCGAGCTCATTGTTGACGCACCGACCGTCGGCGCAACGCCCCAAAAATATTGCGGAACGGGAACCTATGATTACAGCGGCGGCTCGGTCACATGGACTCCCGCCGACTCCACCTTCAAAGAAGGCGTTGCCTACACAGCCACTTTCACTGCCGACATAGATTACTTTGACGGCGTGTTCGCCAACTTCGTTGATGTCACACTCAACGGTAACAAGGCAACTCTCATTCGGGGCGGCGGAACAAGACGAATAGTCGCATACTATACCTTCCCCGCAACAAAGGCGACTGAGAATATTTCATCTGCTTCTCTCAATGTTTCGGCACCCGCCGCAGGCGCAACTCCCGCCACGGCTTCAACATCCGATACACAGTATACAATTGTCAACACCTCTTGGGAGCCTGTTCCCGGCGGCACATTTGCGGAAAATACCGTTTACGGCGTTATGATTTCGCTTGAAGCCAAATCCGGCTATCAGTTCACCTCCGGCACGGCGTTCAGAATCAACGGCAAAAACGCAAGCGTTGTTTCCCGCAGTGCAGAGGAAGCAAGGATTTCCTACACTTTCCCCGCTACCGAATCATTAGCCAAACAAATTGCATCCGCATCGCTGAGCATTTCGGCACCCGCCACAGGTGCAACACCCTCTGCGGCATCAACAACCGATACGCAGTATACAATTGTTAACACCTCTTGGGAGCCTGTTCCCGGCGGCACATTTGCGGAAAATACCGTTTACAGCGTTATGATTTCGCTTGAAGCCAAATCCGGCTATCAGTTCACCTCCGACACGGCATTCAGAATCAACGGCAAAAATGCAAGCGTTATTTCCCGCAGTGCGGAGGAAGCAAGAATTTCTTACACCTTCCCCGCAACTTCGGCAATGCCCACGGTTGCAATCAGAAACAATCCCGGCAACAGGACCGTCAACTACGGAGACGGTATCCTCTTTGTTGCAGTCACAACCGATCTGCCGTCCGATGTTCAGATAAAATGGTATGTAAACGGTGCCGAAAAATCCACGGGAGGACTCTTCTCATATTCGAATATCAAGAGCAATTCAACCGTTACCGTCAAGCTGACAAATGCTGACGGAACGCCGATTAAAAACTCCGACGGCGAGGAAATCAGCGACAGCGAGACAATCAATGTAAAAGCGGGCTTCTTCCAGAAGCTTGCAAGCTTCTTCAAAAATCTGTTCGGCATCGGCAGAATCACCGCACAGGCAATCAAAAACGCATTTTAATTAAGAATCCAATCATAAAAAAGGAACGCAAGTCATCCGTCAGGGTGGCTTGTGTTTTTTGTTGTAGCGGACGATGCCCACATCGTCCCCAAATGCAGAAATAACGGATTTTTACAGTATTCAAGGTAGGGCGGGGGCACTAAGATATAGTTAAGAAATAAGAAGTAAGAGTGAAAAGGTTCGGATAGGCTCCGCCTATGACCGATTGTAATTGACCTGCAAAAACTGTTTTTGAGTGAATAGTAAAGAAGCAAAAGGTAAGAGGTACAAGGAAAGGCGGGGGCTTGCTCCCGCCGTTTTTTATTCACGCAGAATTGTTGATATATATGGCTTTTCGGTAGGGAACGCTGTCCTCAGCGTTCCGTTGGATTTAATTTGTTTTCACGGACAGCCACAAGGGCTGTCCCTACGATTTTTCTTTCTCAATTTGTAGCGGACGATGACCACATCGTCCAAAAAAGATTTTTACATTATTCGCCTGCGGCGAATCGGTTCGTCGGGACGCCGAACCCTACGGATTTTCCGTAAGCCGTGCATATTTTTTGGAACGCTGAGGACAGCGTTCCCTACAAGAAATCGTTATATATCAAAGCATTGCGTAACTAAACGACGGGAGAACACAGTTCTCCCATACGGTGTTACCGTTGATTATTTGCTGTTTTTTCGGAATAGATGAATTGTTCAGATTAAATAATCGGTTAAGTAGGGAACGCCGTCCTCGGCGTTCCGATTTGCCTAAGGCAAATAATGAAATGTTTTTCTTTGGGACGATGTGGGATAATATGTTTTGCCGTATTCACGGTAGGGCGGGGGCTTGCTCCCGCCGTTTTGAAATTTTGAAATATACAGATTATTCGCCTGCGGCGAATCGGTTCGTCGGGGACGCCGAACCCTACGGATTTATCGTGAATTTGTGCGTTTATTGATACAATATTTTACCCGTTTGCTTATCAATCCTCCGTCACGGCTCACGCCGTGCCACCTCCTT
>JBJEQD010000020.1:0-13292 GCA_051881575.1 Acutalibacteraceae bacterium
AAGAACGAGAACGGCAAGCTTGTTCTTGTAACAGCAATTACCCCCACACCCGCAGGAGAGGGCAAAACAACAACCACAATCGGTCTTGCCGACGGCCTCAAAAGAATCGGCAAAAATGTTATGGTTGCTCTGAGAGAGCCTTCGCTCGGACCCGTTTTCGGAATCAAAGGCGGTGCGGCAGGCGGCGGCTATGCTCAGGTTGTTCCCATGGAAGATATAAATCTTCATTTTACGGGCGATTTTCATGCAATCGGAGCGGCAAATAATCTTCTTGCCGCCATGCTTGATAACCATATTTATCAGGGTAATTCACTTAATATAGACCCGAGAAGAATCACATGGAAGCGCTGTGTTGATATGAACGACAGACAGCTTCGTTTTGTAACCGACGGTCTTGGAGGCAGAGTTAACGGAGTACCGAGAGAGGACGGATACGATATTACCGTTGCTTCCGAGATTATGGCTGTTCTCTGCCTTTCAACCTCGATTACAGACCTTAAAGAAAGACTTTCAAGAATAATCGTCGGCTATACTTATGATGAAAAGCCCGTTACTGCGGGTCAGCTTAATGCGGCGGGTGCAATGACCGCTCTGCTCAAAGATGCGTTAAAGCCCAACCTTGTTCAGACTCTTGAGGGTACTCCCGCTTTGGTTCACGGCGGACCTTTTGCAAACATTGCCCACGGCTGTAACTCGGTTATGGCAACTAAGCTTGCAATGAAGCTCGGCGATTATGCAATAACGGAAGCCGGTTTCGGCGCAGACCTCGGAGCAGAAAAATTCCTTGATATCAAGTGCCGTTATGCGGGACTTACTCCGAGTGCGGTTGTTGTTGTTGCAACGATCCGTGCACTCAAAATGCACGGCGGAGTTCCCAAAACCGAGCTTGGCTCAGAGAATCTTGAAGCGCTCGAAAAGGGTATTCCCAATCTTCTGCGCCATGTATCAAATATAAAGAATGTATATAAGCTCCCGAGCGTTGTTGCGGTTAACCGTTTCCCGACCGACACAGACGCCGAAGTTAATTTGATTATCGAAAAATGCAAAGAACTCGGCGTTAATGTTGTGCTCTCAAATGTTTGGGCAGAGGGCGGCAAAGGCGGCGTTGAGCTTGCTGAGGAAGTAGTCCGTCTTTGCGAACAGCCTAATGATTTCACTTATTCATATGAGCTTGACGGCTCAATCGAGGATAAAATTGAAGCGATAGTTAAAAAGGTTTACGGCGGCAGCGGAATCAGCGTTCTTCCTGCGGCTAAGAAGCAGATTGCGGCTCTTGAAGCTATGGGATATTCAAATCTTCCCGTCTGCATTGCAAAAACGCAGTACAGCTTCTCAGATGACCCGACAAAGCTCGGGGCGCCTGAAAATTTCACCGTTACCGTTAAGAATGTTAAAATTTCCGCAGGCGCAGGATTTATAGTTGTTCTGACGGGCGACATCATGACAATGCCCGGCTTGCCCAAGGTTCCTGCGGCTGAAAAAATTGATGTTGATGAAAACGGAAAGATAAGCGGTTTGTTCTGATAATTATTTCGGAGGCTTATTGAAATGGCAAACAAAAACGGAATTCTTTTTGCAGAGCCGACGGTCTGCTCCGTTGAAGATTATTATATAATTGCCGTTCCCGTCAGAAAAAAGGTTTTGATGCATGTTGAAATCGGCGGTAAAAAGTTTTTTAATCATTCAAACGGCGTCAGGGTCAGCGACACCTGCGTTCAGATGTTCAAAGTGCCCTCTTCGCTTCTTAATGAGAACAAGGAATATAAATTAGTATTCAAACAGATTTATAAACGCCTTGCTTATTTTGTTTCCACGGGTGAGGAACAGGCTTTTACTTACAAATTCAAGCCTTTGGAGAAAACCGAGAACATCAATATTTGCCATATTTCCGATACTCACGGTCGTAGAAAAGCTCCGTTCGGCTGCGGCTCGTTCTTCGGTGATGACCTTGATTTGCTTATTCTTAACGGAGATATTTCAAGCTCAACCGAAAGAATGAGTCAGGTTATTCTGCCTTACCGGATTGCTTCCGATATTACCAAAGGCGAAATTCCCGTTATTATTTCAAGAGGCAATCACGATTTGAGGGGCAAAAACGCCGAGAAACTTGATAAATTACTGCCGACCGCAAACGGGAAATCATATTATACCGTTTCGCTTGGAGAAATCAGCTTTTTGGTTGCCGACTGCGGCGAAGATAAGGTTGATGAACACCGTGAATATTGGGGAACAGCCGCATATCACGGCTTCAGAGAAGAAGAAACCGAGTTTATCCGTTCCGTTGCCGAAAAGACTGATTTTTCAAATGAAAAATACCGCTTTGTTATTTCTCATATTCCTTTCCCGATCAGAAACACCGACTCTTGGGGCAGCGAAAAAGCGCCGTTTGATATCGAAAACGAAATCTATGATGAATGGACAGCGCTTGTTAACGGATCCTTTAAGCCGCAGTTCTTTTTCGGCGGTCATTATCACGAGGCTGAAATAATCCGAAAGGATTCGGAGAGAAACACAAGAAAGGTTTGCTGTGACATATTGCTCGGCTCAAAGCCCGAGGGAAAAACGGACTTTATCGGTGCTTGCGTAACCGTTAACAAAGACGGCTGTTCAGTCCGCTTTGTTGATAAAAACCGCAGAGTAATTAAAGAAAGCGTTTCAATGTTTAAATAAACAAAATTGTCCTCAATTCCGATTGATATCGGGTTGAGGACAAATTTTTTTAAAGCAGACTTAATACTTTCCCTATTTTATCGTGAATGACAAGTCCGAATTTTGAATCCATTTCGGTTGCGTCTTTGTTAATCAGAACGAGCTTGTTTCCTCTGAAATATCTGATAAACCCTGCGGCAGGGTAGACCGTAAGCGATGTTCCCGCAACAATAAGCATATCAGCCCGTTCAATTGCATCGACTGCCCCCGAAATCACATCTTCGTTAAGCGATTCTTCATAAAGCACAACATCGGGTTTAACCGTTCCGCCGCATTCGCATTTCGGAATACCGTTTGATTCATAAACAAAGTCAAAACCGTGAAATTTGCCGCATTTCATGCAGTAGTTTCTCAGCGCCGAGCCGTGAAGCTCATAAACGCACTTGCTTCCCGCTTTCTGATGAAGTCCGTCAACATTCTGGGTTATAACCGCTTTAAGCTTTCCCGTTTTTTCAAGCTCGGCAAGCTTATAGTGTGCGGCATTCGGCTCTGCATCGGGATAACAAAGATATTTTCTGTAAAAATCATAAAATTCCGATGTGTGTTCATTAAAAAATGTTCGGCTGAGCACGGTTTCGGGCGGAACTCTGTAGTCCATCATATAGATTCCGTCGGCGGATCTGAAATCTTTAATCCCGCTTTCAGTCGATACGCCCGCTCCGCCGAAAAATACGATATTTTCGCTTCCGTTAATCATTTCTGCAAGCTGATTGATTTTATCATTCATTTGTTTCACCTTACCATATTTATTGTAGTTAATGAAATTATAGCTATATCTGCCGTGAATTTCAATAAAAAATGCTTTTAAACACGAAATATTGATTTTTTGTTGCAATAATCATTATATAATGATATAATAATCAAGTATATTATTCTGCGTTTATTATACGCCTGATGTGCAATACTAATTTTGTTTCATTTTGCAGAAAGGGCGTATATTAATGAAAAATAATAAAAATAACAAAAAGAGCAATTTTTTTCTTCCGACTCCGCCTTGGCAGGCTCCCGATCTCAGCAGCGGTTCAAATTCAGAGGGCGGCGAACCGTCTGCTCTCAGCGGGATAATAGAAACGGGTTCAATTACTGTTCGCAAGGGAGACAGGCTGATTCATTGCTTAACGATAATCGGTCAGATTGAGGGGCATTATATTCTCTCAGCGCAAAATAAGACAACGAAATATGAGCATGTCATTCCTCAGCTTGTTGCAATTGAGGAGAGCGACGAGGTTGACGGTCTGATTATGATTCTCAACACCGTCGGCGGAGATATTGAAGCAGGCCTTGCAATTGCCGAGCTTGTTTCGGGCATGACAACTCCGACAGTATCTCTTGTTCTCGGTGGCGGTCATTCGATCGGCGTTCCGCTTGCTGTTTCTGCCGACCGTTCTTTTATTACACCGTCTGCGACGATGACAATTCATCCCGTCAGAATGAACGGTCTTGTTCTCGGCGTTCCTCAGACTCTTTCATATTTTGAACAGATGCAGGAGAGAATAGTCCGCTTTGTTTCGGATAATTCAGACATCAGCCCCGACAGGTTCAGAGAGATGATGCTTGCAACGGGCGAGCTTGTTATGGATGTCGGAACGGTGCTTTCGGGCGAGGCTGCGGTTGAAGAAGGTCTTATCGATTCTCTCGGCAGTCTTTCTGATGCTCTTAACTGCCTTTACGATTTGATTGAAGAAAAAGAAAATTCCGATGAAAAAGATAAACCCGAAGATAAAACAGATAATAATACTCCGAAAGGATGAAATAAATGGCAAACACCCAAAACAATAAAAAACCGAGCGCACAAAAGAAAAAAGCGCCTCAAAAAAGCAACGCTTCATCTAAATCCGCATCTCAAAAGAAAGAGAATAATAAAGAATTATCGGATTTTGCCAAAAGACAAAAAGCGGCAATAATCATGCTGGCAGTTGCCGCTTTTATTCTTTTCTTGGTAATCATAAAAGGCGAGAGCGTCTGGCTTAAAATTCATAACGGCTTGTTCGGCATTTTCGGTTTCTGCGTTTATGTTATCCCTGCCGTGCTGTTCTATATGGCGATTGTGTTTTCAAGAGATAAGCCGCTCGGCAGCATTGCCGCAAACTTAACTGAAACAGCGGCATTTGTTGTCTTGCTCAGCGGAGCGATACATATATTTGTCAACGATTCGCAGTATCTTAAAGATGCAGGCATTTATGAGCAGATTGTCGATGTTTGGGAAAAAGCGCCCTCTCTCGGCAGCGGGGGAGTTATCGGAGCGATTCTCGGCGGCGCAGTTTCAAAGATGTTCGGCAAAACGGGAGCTTCGGTTACTTTCATTATTCTGATTTTGCTTGTCCTGATGCTGATAACCGGCGCAACGCTCTTGGGAGTTTTCAGCGCAATCAAAAAGCCCATTAAAAGCGTCAATGAAATGGCTAATGAGAAGCTTGAAGAAAGCGCCCGCCGCCGTGAACAGGAAAAGCTTGAGGAAAAAGAAGAGAAAGAAGCACCAAAAAAAGCTTTTAATCCTCCCAAACAGCCCACGGTTTCGGTTGAAAAATTTGAAGATAACTTCATTACGGATGAATCAACCTTTGAACCCGTTGAAGAACCCGAAATCCCGAATATCCCCGTTATCAAACTGCCTGATTCAACCCCGAGTGAGATAATTGAGAACACGATTGAACAGGCTGTTTCCGAGAAAAAATCCAAGAGGAAAAAATCCGAGCCTCCCGTTCCCGACGGAGAGCCGATTCAAAGCGATGAAGCTCCCGAGTTTGATGATGAAGCCGAACAGGATTTACCCTTTGAAAATGATGATTCCGCAAAGTCGGAATACATCTTTCCTCCCGTTGACTGCCTTGACTTTGCAGAAAAAGACAGCTCGACCGATAACATAGCCGAGATGCAGCTCGGAGCAAAAAAGCTTATTTCAACCCTTGAAAGCTTCAAAATCAAAGCAGAGGTCACAAATATCTGCCGTGGACCTTCGGTAACGAGATATGAGCTTGTTCCCGACGCAGGCGTCAGAATCAATAAAATTACCAATCTTTCCGATGATATTGCCCTGCGTCTTGCGGCAACGAGCGTTCGTATCGAAGCTCCGATTCCGGGCAAATCGGCTATCGGCATTGAAGTGCCCAACAGCGCAAAATCAATGGTTACAATCCGTGAAATCATTGATACTCCCGAATTCAGAGATTCAAAAAGCAAGCTTACCGTTGCACTCGGTAAAGATATAACGGGCAACATTATTTGTGCCGACCTTGCAAAAATGCCGCATCTTCTTGTTGCGGGCACAACGGGTTCGGGCAAATCGGTATGCCTTAATTCAATGATTGTCAGTATTCTTTTCAACGCTTCTCCCGACGAAGTCAAGCTTCTAATGATTGACCCGAAGATGGTTGAATTTACCGTATATAACGGCATTGCTCATCTTGAAGTTCCCGTTGTTTCAAATCCGAGAAAAGCCGCAGGCGCTCTCGGCTGGGCTGTCGGCGAAATGGAAAAGCGATATAAGCAGTTTTCCGAAAACGGCGTCAGAGATATCAAGGGCTTTAACAAGCTTTGTGAATTCAGAGATGACCTTCAGAAAATGCATCAGATAGTTATTTTCATCGATGAGCTGTCGGATCTTATGATGGTTTCGCCCAAAGAGGTTGAGGATTCAATTTGCCGCCTTGCTCAGATGGCGAGAGCCGCAGGCATTCATCTTGTTATTGCAACTCAGAGACCGTCTGTTGATGTTATTACAGGTATCATCAAAGCTAATATCCCGAGCAGAATTGCTCTGTCTGTTTCTTCTCAGGTTGATTCAAGAACAATTCTTGATGCTGTCGGCGCAGAAAAACTGCTCGGCAACGGCGATATGCTCTTTAATCCCGTCGGTTCTTCAAAGCCCAAGCGAGTTCAGGGCTGTTATATCTCAGACGCAGAGGTCGAGCGTGTTGTTAATCATATCAAATCACAGGCTCAGACGACCTATAACGAAGATACAATCCATGAAATCGAAGCCAAAGCGGCGGCTGCCGAAAATGCAAAGGGTATGTCGTCCGACGGAGCTGACGAGGACGATTACGATCCCATGCTCAATGATGCAATCGAAGTAGTCGTCAACGCAGGCGGCGCTTCAACAACTATGCTTCAGAAGAAGCTGAAGCTTGGTTATGCAAGAGCTTCAAGAGTTATGGATCAGCTTGAAGAAAAAGGAATTGTCGGTCCTTCTGAGGGCGCAAAGCCGAGAGCTGTCCTGATTTCAAAACAGCAATGGTATGAAATGCAGGCTCTCTCAAGCGGAGCCGCTCCGTCAATCGACGATGTTTTTGAAGATGACGAGGATTATGCAGGCGCAGACGAAGATTTTGATTGATTAGAGGTGCCGAATGAACGGTTTTCTTCCCGTAACAAAAGAAGATATGGCTGAAAGAGGCTGGGAGCAGGCTGATTTTGTCTATGTAAGCGGTGACGCTTATGTTGATCACCCTGCTTTCGGTGCGGCGATTATTTCCCGTGTGCTTGAAAAAGAAGGCTTTAAGGTTGCTTTCCTTGCTCAGCCCGATTGGAGAAGCGACAGGGATTTTAAGCGCTTCGGCAGACCGAGGCTCGGCTTTCTTGTCAGCAGCGGCAACATTGATTCAATGGTTGCCCATTACACGGCGGCAAAGAAAAAGAGAAGCTCCGATTATTACAGCCCCGGCGGCAAGATAGGTCTGAGACCGGACAGAGCCGTTATTGTTTATTGCAACAAAATCAGAGAGATTTACGGCGATATTCCCATTATTATCGGCGGTCTTGAAGCGTCTTTGCGCCGCTTCGCTCATTATGATTATTGGGACGATAAGGTTCGCCGTTCAATTCTTTTTGATTCTCAGGCGGATTTGATTTCTTTCGGCATGGGTGAACGCTCCGTTGCCGAAATTGCACACAGGCTCGACAGTGGCGTGCCTGTCTCCGAAATCCGTGATATCAGAGGAACATGCTACAGCGTTGATGTCAGAGAAACGCCCTATTATGCGGCGGAATGCCCGTCATATGAGAATGTCTGCAAATCAAAAAAAGAGTATGCGGTTTCATGTCGGATTCAGCAGGATGAACAGGATTTTTTCAGAGGCAGAGCCGTTCGCCAAAGGCACGGCAACAGGATGCTTGTTCAGAATCAGCCCGCAATTCCGCTTTCTCAGCAGGAGCTTGACGCCGTTTATGATTTGCCTTATATGAGAACCTATCATCCGATGTATGAACCTTTAGGCGGCGTTCCGGGAATCGAAGAAGTCCGATTCTCAATTGCTCATAACCGTGGCTGTTTCGGCGGATGCAATTTCTGCTCGCTTGCTTTTCATCAGGGCAGATATATCACCGCAAGAAGCAAGGAATCGATTGTTAAAGAAGCGAAATTGTTAACTAAGTTGCCCGATTTCAAGGGCTATATTCACGATATCGGCGGTCCGACGGCGAATTTCCGCCGCCCGTCCTGCGACGGTCAGGAGCAGAGAGGACTGTGTAAGGGCAAAAAATGCCTTGCTCCGTCTCCGTGTCCGAATCTTAAAGCCGACCATGCCGAATATCTTGATATTCTGCGAACCGTGCGTGCATTGCCCGGTGTCAAAAAGGTGTTTATCCGTTCTGGCATCAGATATGACTATATGCTCCGGGATAAGGACGATTCATTTTTCAGAGAGCTTGTTGCTCATCATGTCAGCGGTCAGCTCAAAGTTGCGCCCGAGCATTGCTCGG
The DNA here is from genome assembly GCA_051881575.1 of Acutalibacteraceae bacterium. GTDB lineage: Bacteria > Bacillota > Clostridia > Oscillospirales > Acutalibacteraceae > CAG-177. Next base: position 8,410 of record JBJEQD010000020.1, read on the forward strand.
CGGCTGTGCTTGATAAAATGGGTAAGCCTCATATTGAAGCTTATATAGAGTTTTCAAAAAGATATTTCAAATACAGCAAAAACGAGGGCAAGGAACAGTATCTTGTGCCGTATCTTATGTCATCACACCCCGGCAGTACGCTGAAGGATGCGGTGGAGCTTGCTCTGTTCCTGAAGAAAATCGGCATAAGACCCGAGCAGGTTCAGGATTTTTATCCAACCCCCGGGACGGTTTCAACCTGTATGTTTTATACAGGGCTTGACCCTTACACTTTGAAAGATGTTTATGTTGCAAAAGATCCGCATGAAAAGGCGATGCAGAGGGCATTGCTTCAGTATTTTAATCCGAAAAATGCAGATCTTGTTCGTGAAGCGTTAAGAAAAGCGGGCAGAAACGACCTTATCGGTTTTGGTGAAAAATGCCTTGTCCGCCCAAAAAATCGCCCGCAGCCTGAAAGAGGAGAAAGGTTTGAAAACAGAAATGCAAAATCAAAAGGCAAAAAGAGGCGTTAACAGAAAACTTCTGTATTTTCTGTTTATTCTTATTATTGCTCTGATTTCCGCTGTCGGAACATACATTGCTTCGGATGAGCAGGAGGGCGAAACAAGCGGCGGTCAGACCGTGGCAAAATCAGCCGAAAGCTTTTCCGTTCATTATATCGATGTCGGCCAGGGCGACTGCATTTTAACCGTTTGTAACGGAAAAACTCTGCTTATCGATGCAGGCGAAAACGGAAATGAAGCGACGGTAATTAATTATCTCAGGGCACACGGCGTTAAATCTCTTGATTATGTTATTGCAACTCACCCTCACAGCGACCATATCGGCTCGCTTGCCGAGGTCATTGAAGAATTCGGGGTGTCAAATGTTATAATGCCGAGACTTCCCGAGAGCCTTACGCCGACAACGAAAACATACACTGATTTTCTGAATGCCGTCAAAGCTTCGGGCGCAAAGGTTATTGCCGCAAAGCCCGGCAGCAGCTACACGCTCGGAAGTGCGGAATTTGAGATTCTTGCTCCTATAGATTACAATACCGAAAGTCTGAACAATGTTTCCGTAGTAACACGCCTTGTTTACGGTGGCAAAAGCTTTTTGTTCACAGGCGACGCCGAAAAAGAGGTTGAACTTGACCTTATTGACAGCGGAGCGATTATTGACAGCGATGTTCTTAAAGTCGGTCATCACGGCTCAAAAACTTCATCCTCAAAGGATTTTCTGAATGCCGTTTCTCCCGAAATCTGCGTAATAATGTGCGGTGAGAATAATGATTACGGTCATCCGCATAAAGAAGTGCTTAACAGGCTGAAAAAATATACCGACAGAATCTACAGAACCGATATCTGCGGCAGTATTGTGTTAACATGCTCCGACGGTGAAATTGAGGTGAGATATGAAAATGAATGACAAATCAATTTGCCTGAGTATTGACCGCATCGAGGAAGATAAGGCGGTTTGCATTGCCGATTCGGGCGAAACCTTTATTATTCCTGTTTCATCTGTTTCGGGCGAAATCAGCGAGGGTAAAATACTCGTTGAGAGCGAAAACGGACTATATTCCGTTGATGAAAACGAAACCGAAAGACGCAGAAAGGCTGTTTTTGAGCTTTCCGAGAGTCTTTTTGATGAATAAAAAGTAAATAATTTAAAAAAGCGCCGAGTTATTCATATTTTTCTCTTGAATAATTCGACGCTTTATTATATAATAAATTATATATGTACTTTTGGAGGAAAATGGTTTGTCTGCCGAATCAGAAAGAAAAAATGTATTTGTTTCCGAAGATGAAATGAAGAAGCAAAAAGAATATATTCAGCTTGTCCGTGAAATAACCGAACAGCGCTATTCAAATAAGCCCAAGGCTTTTGTTCACACCTACGGCTGTCAGGGAAATGTTGCCGACGGCGAACGCCTGAAAGGTATGCTTGAACAGATGGGCTTTGAGCTTGCAGACGAGGTTAACGGCGCAGATCTGGTGCTTTATAATACATGTGCAATCCGTGAGCATGCAGAGGACAGAGTTTTCGGAAATGTCGGAGCGTTAAAGCCGATAAAAGCCGTCAACCGTGATATGAAAATTCTTCTCTGCGGGTGCATGATGCAGCAGGAGAGGGTCGCCAAAAAAATAAGGACAAGCTATCCTTTTGTTGATATTGTTTTCGGAACGCATGTTATTCACAGACTGCCCGAATTTCTTTATGTCAGCTACAGCACGGGCAAAAAGATTTATGAACTGCCCGACGATGACGGTGTAATAACCGAAGAACTTCCCGTTCATCGTGACAGCGATTTCAAAGCGTGGCTTCCGATAATGTACGGCTGCAATAATTTTTGCAGTTACTGCATTGTTCCCTATGTCAGGGGCAGAGAAAGAAGCAGAGACCCCGAAATTATAATAAACGAAGCAAAACAGCTTGTTGCTCAAGGTTATAAAGAAATAACCCTGCTCGGTCAGAATGTCAATTCATACGGCAAAAATCCCGATTTCGGCTGTAATTTTGCTCAGCTTTTGAGCAGATTAAATGACATTGACGGAGATTTCATAATTCGTTTTATGACCTCTCATCCTAAAGATTGCACCCATGAACTGCTTGACACGATGGCTCGGTGCGACAAGGTTGCAAAGCATCTTCATCTGCCTTTCCAGAGCGGAAGCAACAGAGTGCTGAAAGAGATGAACAGGCGTTATACCCGTGAAAAATACCTTGAACTTCTGAATTATGCTTATTCCGTTATGCCTGATTTATCGGTGACAAGCGATGTTATAGTCGGCTTTCCCGGCGAAACATATGAAGAATTCCGTGAAACCGTTTCGCTTGTTGAAGAAGCAAAGTTCACTTCAATGTTCACCTTTATTTTCTCCCCGAGAGAGGGTACGGTTGCGGCAAAAATGCCCGACCCCGTTCCGAAAGAAGAAAAAAGCAAATGGTTCAGAGAGCTTCTTGACGCTCAGGAGAGAATTGCGGCTCAGAGAACCGCTTCAATGGTCGGTAGAACCTACAGAGTGCTTTGTGAGAGCGTTAACGATTCGGGAATGATAGAGGGCAGAACTTCGGGAAATATAATGATAGAATTTCCGGGCGATGAATCTGTTATCGGTTCATTCAGAGAAGTCAGGGTCACCGAATCGCTGACCTGGATTTTAAAGGGCGAAATGATATAAGTTAATACGGACGATGTTATCGTATTATAAATAAAGTTTAGTTAGGAGAAACAAAATGGATGTAATCGCAAAAGCAAGAGAGCTCGGAGCTCTTCTTCAGCAGGACGAGCGTTATCTGAGACTTATGGAGGCTCAGAAAGCCAATGAAGCCGACGACGCTCTCAACGAGCTCATTTCAAGAATTCAGCTTGTTCAGATGTCTTTCCAGCATGAGGCTGCAAAAGAGGATAAGAACGAGCAGAAGCTTGAAGCTTACGATAAGGAATTCGGCGAGCTTTACACTCAGATTATGGCAAATCCCAACATGAAAGCTTATGATGCCGCAAGAGCTGAGATTGACAGTCTCATGCAGTATATTATGGGCATTTTCACTCTCTGCCTTCAGGGCGAGGACCCCGCAACCTGCGAACCTCACGAGGAGCACAGCTGCGGCGGCGAATGCTCAACCTGCGGCGGCTGCCACTAATTGATAAAAACGGGGCTTGTCGCAGATTATTGCGGCAGCCCTGCGGGATTTTTTGAAAGGTATGGTAATTTCTCATGGCAGAGCTTACCCCGATGATGAAACAGTATTTTCAGGTCAAGGAGCAGTATCCCGACACTATTCTGATGTTTCGTCTTGGCGATTTTTATGAAATGTTCTTCGACGATGCAAAGACCGCATCTGCCGAGCTTGAGCTTGTATTAACGGGCAGAGACTGCGGGCAGGAGGAGAGAGCGCCGATGTGCGGCGTGCCTTTCCACAGCGCAGATTCATATATCGCAAGACTTGTTGCAAAGGGCTATAAGGTCGCAATTTGCGAACAGCTTGAAGACCCTGCGCTTGCAAAAGGAATAGTAAAGCGTGATGTTACAAGGGTGCTGACCCCGGGAACCGTTATTGAAAGCACGATGCTTGACGAGAGCAAAAACAATTTTCTTGCCTGTGTTTTTGCCGATAAATCTTGCGTCGGGCTTTGCTTTGCCGATATTTCCACAGGCAGCGTTCATGCAACGCAGTTTGAAAGAAAAAATTCACAGCGGAAAATAATAAACGAACTCGGCAGATTTTCTCCGAGCGAATTAATAATTAATTCCGCCGTCCTTGAGCTGAGCGAGGTTACGGATTTTGTTAAAAACAGACTCCGTTCCGCCTGCGATCTGCTCGATGACGAATGCTTTGACCCTTCAAAAGCTTCTGCTTCGGTTATAAAACATTTCAAGGTTTCTTCGCTTTCCGATTTATCGCTTGACGGCTCCGAGGGTGCAATAATTGCAGTCGGTGCGGCCATGGATTATCTCAAAGGCGTTCAGAAATCCGAGCTTTCAAACATAAAAGAGCTTGATTTTTACGGCGAGAGCAGTTTTATGCGCCTTGATGTCTCAACCCTGCGAAATCTTGAAATAACCGAAACCATGCGTAACCGTGAGAAGCGTGGTTCGCTTCTTTGGGTGCTTGATAAAACCAAAACTTCAATGGGCAAGCGTATTCTTCGCTCGTGGCTCGAACAGCCTTTGCTGAGCATTGCGAAGATTACAAAGCGTCATATCGCCGTCGGAGAGCTTGTTGACAATCCGACATTAAGAAACGATGTTATTGAAGCCATGACGGGCTGTCAGGATATCGAAAGGCTGATAACAAGAATTGCCTATTCAACCGCAAACGCAAGAGAGCTCAGAGCGCTTTCTTCAACTCTTAACCGTTTGCCGCAGATAAAAGCTTTGATTTCTGGCTGCCGCAGC